>JAJDOJ010000239.1 GCA_022340215.1 Gammaproteobacteria bacterium | reverse complement strand
TAAGCCGGGAGGTTCGTACCCCGAAAGGGTGGGCGATGATGGGACGCAAGGGCGGTAACGAAGCCCTTGACCTGTTGTGCTACGACCGCGCCGCGGCGATCGTGCTCAACGCCGAAAGGATCAACTGGGACGCTCCCCCGCTATGGGCTCGGCCGCAGGATACAAACCCGACGATCGTCGATGCCGACCGGCCGGTACCGAAACCGGAACCGTCAGCGCCGGAGAAAAAGCGGAGTTTCCGGGACATGTGGGATAAGAAAGCTAACTAGTCGCTCCCGCGGGCTCTGGTGAGGCCGGTTTCCAGTTGACCAGGTCCCCGGGCAGCCCCGCAACCGCCCCTCGTCCATCCCGAGCGGTAGAACAGGCGGGCCAGTTCCTGGCCCCGGGAGGCGTTCTTCTCTTCCTCAAGCTCTGCGACGCGGGCCTCGATGGCCTCCAGGCGCTTGTCGAAGTCCTCCTCTGTGAGGACGCGGCGGGCGGTCATGTCGATGACGTCTGGCATGGGTCGATGGTTTACCTGTCAAACTTCGCGTTATGTGCTTTCACAGCAACACGCATGTTCCGGTACTGTCGTTTTGCATCAGGGCTATCATTGTTCCCGGCACCGATTCTCCCGGGTGAGGTCTTCGCGGCGCTCGCCTGAACTTGCTTTTCGGATTCCACAACTACCCGCAGCCGAGCTCACCGGCAAGCGGGAGGGCGGTACGAGCCATTCGCTTGACCAAGTCGGTTCTCGACCAGGCGCGCATCGACAAGGCGAAGTGGTAGGTTTGATGGTATGTTGCAGGGGAAATTCAAGAAACAATAGTGAAAACAATAAATTATTAATTTATTCGATCCCGCCTAGCACAACCATGTGATGGATACCCGTCGATATCCACCGGCACTGGACCTGCGACTCGTCCCGGACCTTCCGCGGGACCCGGTTGTTGCCGCGTGGCAGGGTCGGAACGCTTCCGGGTTTCTGGGGACCAGGGAGGTCACCTGCAGGCGGTCCAGCAGCAGGACGATCTGACTATCCTGGACGAATCGGTGGGCGGCGCGTTCGTGGAAGAATGAGTCATCCAGGAGTCGTCGATGTCCACGTTCCACCATGCGCAGTTCCGGATCGAATTGAGCGGAATCGTGTTGCAGGCGGACCGGGTCGGCGCCGGGTGCCCGTTACCAGGCGTACCCTGATTCGCGCACGGCCTGCAGCGGGATACCCTTGAACTCCGCGGTAACGATTTCGGTTCTAATCAGTTCGTGATGCGAGACGTCCTCCACAGATTGGTTCATGCCTGCGTACTGGTGTTCCTGTTCGGATCGCTCGCCGATGCCATTTCGTACGTCGACCTGTCCGAGCCGGCGGATTGTCACAAGCAGGTTTCCGCAGGCGCCTCCCATCAGACCCATGATCCATCGGTCGAGATGGATGCTCGGGAGGATCAAGCCGGGCACTTGTCTGCTTCTCGTCACTGCCCCGACGGTGATTGTTGCGGAGACTGCACAGACTGCGGCACGTGTGGTCACTGTACGGTCATGATGGTCGGTGACACTCGTGCGGTCGCTTCTCTTATTGTTGTCTATCTGCCAAAGGCTTTCTTTCCCGTTCCCACCTACAGCGGGCCCGTCCATCCGCGCCCTCCACAACTCCATCAGTCGTAATTAACTGGTTTCTTTAGGGAAAATCGGTCCGACCCTATCCGTTCGGATCGCTGGTTCCGTAACCGACTGATGGAGACACTACGTGGAAAAAAACAAGTGCAATACGGGTGCGCCCGGTTGCGATGAACGTGTTGGCGTTCAAGAGACCAATGCCGACCGACGACGATTCCTGAGGTCCGCTGCGGCCCTCACGGGAGGAGCTGTCGCGGCGGGAACGTCTCTCGCTGCCCGTTCCGTTGAACTCGATCACTCCACCATGGATCACTCGGCCATGGGTCATGACATGAGTGGCTACGGGACCATGATGTACATGGAAGGTCACAAGATGGAGCCGGGCTTGATCATCGAGCCGCCGGGCTCTCCTGCCGACGACGAGGTGGATTACCGCGAATTCGATATGGATATCCGGATTGTCGAGCACGAGCTCCTGCCGGGTGTGAAGACCCATATGTTCGCCTTTAACGGTCAGGTGCCCGGTCCCGAGTTCCATGTCGACGAGGGTGACTGGGTGAAGGTCAACTTCACCAACCACACCGAAGAGATGCACACCATCCACTGGCACGGCGTGGTCCTGCCCTACACCATGGACGGTGTACCGATGGTTACCCAGGACCCGGTGCATCCGGGGCAGACATTCGTCTATCGCTTCCAGGCCAAACCGGGCGGGACACGCTGGTACCACTGCCATTGGGGAACGCCGTTGCACGCCAGTCACGCCATGCACGGGGCGTTCATCATCCACAAGAAGGACGACCCGCTGAGAAAGCGATTCCCCTGGTCCCGTGACTACACGCTGATGCTGGAGTCCTGGGACCTCAACTTCTCGCGCGAGGAAATGAATGGGCTGCTGGAGGGCATGAAGCAGGTCAATCTGCTCATGGCGCGGGGGAAGCTCGATCCGCAGACCCACGGTTTTTTTCGCGACTACGACGCCTTCAAAAAGGCCGTTCTGGATGGCAGCTACGCCGCACCCTATCTTCCTGGCCGCTCCTCGGGCGTGCCCATCGAGTACAACTTCTTCGGCATCAACGGGCGCTGCTATCCCTCGACCAAGCGCATCGGCATTCAGCAGGGGGAGTGGATCCGGGTGCGTCTGATCAATGCCGGCAACGCCAGTCATCACATGCACCTGCATGGACACGACTTCTGGTGGGTGGCCCAGGACGGCAACGATCTCGCCGAGCCACGGCAGATCAACACGGTGCACGTCGATCCTGGCGGGACCTACGACATCATGATCTACGGCGATAACCCGGGCTTCTGGACCTTCCACGACCACAACACCACGCACGTGCGAAACAACGGGCTCTATCCCGGCGGGATGCTGACCGTCCTCGCCTACGAGGATTTCAAGCCAACCTACATGCCGTCCACCTCGGTGGACCAGTGAGCGCTCGGGGAGACAACGCCATGAACCTGAATCCATTGATACTTGGCGGTGTGATTCTAATCGCAGCGATCGTCGAACCGGTCCCGGCACTGGAAGTGGATCGCGCCGTGCTGCCACGCACCACCGTGGCGGGGCGCCTGCTCGCCACCTTCCGCTATGAGAAGTCCGACGGTTTCGCCGGGGCGCCTGACGGGGATTCCAGCGACTTCGACACCTCCGACTCGGCGATCCTATTGCGTTTCGACAAGCGTCTGTACAACGACAAAGGGGTGGGGGGTGCCATGATCGGCCTTCGTAAGGTGGGCTTCGAGAGCGAGGTCGAAGGCGATGTGTATTTCAATCAGCTCAATGCGTTCTTCTGGAACGAGAACGCTGGCGTATTGATCGGCCAGACCCGCCAGCGAAACTTCGTCGTCGAGTTTCCCACCTTGCGGGACGAGGACCTGCTCGATTACGCCTATATTCCCGATGCCAATTCCTACCGCGAGGCCGAGGAGGATGTTCTATTCGCCCCGATCGGCACGGTGGACTGGTTCTTGAACAAGGGCCGAAACGCGGTGAGCCTGTGGGCGGGGGCGCAGACACAGACCAACGCTCAGGGTGAGACGATCGCCCCGGACATCAACAGCGGTGGAATCGGCTGGCGCTACGAGGTCCCGGAGACGATGCGCTACGTGGAACGAATCCGTTATGCCGGCGTATTCGTGAATTACCAGAACGTGAAGGAGACGGTAACCGGGGAGACCAACGAGGGCTTTTTCTCGGTGGTGGCCGGCGGTGAGTCCAATCTCAATCTCGATCCAACCAAGGTATGGAGCACGGGGCTGCAGGCCATCTACAACGATGGTATCGACGATGTCAGCTTCAATCCCGCTGACAGCGAGGATCTGCGCCTGGGGGCATTGCGGCAGGCAAGGTCCTGGTCGGTGGGCGGCTATCTCACCTTTACCCACCGTCCCAATCTGCTGACACGTTCCCGTGCCGGATTGCTTTTCGCTTACAAGGACTATCCGGACCAGAACGACGCGACGCAGTTCAGCATCATACCGAACTACGTCTACCGGCTCGGCCATGGCTTCGACATCGTCGGCCAGTACCGCTTCACTTCTTTCAACGACGGCCTGGCGATGATGACAGGGGTCGATACCGACCAAACTATCTGGGCCGGCCTGGTGTTCTCGTTTGACCAGACCTTCAACGACCAGATCGGCGAACGCAGTTCCATCCTGAACATGGAACACGGCTACATCCAGTGAACTACTGAGGTCACACCATGATTTCTACACACCGTAAAGGTTTGCGAACTGCTTTGTTGGGGACCATGACCTTCCTTGGCATATCGGCAGCGCTCGCGGCCGAAATGGACCACAGCCAGCACACCATGCACCAGCCTCCTGCCTCTGACCATGAAGGTCATGCCGGGGCGAAAGACGGCTATGCCGCAACGGGCGGCGGCGCGGCACTTGCAAAGCTGGACGCCATCCCGGCCAGCGGCAAGAGCCGCGAAGCGGGATTCGACGACCGCTATGTCATGGAACCCACCTCCGCCAGGAACGACATCGCCACACAATGTGCCCAGGGTTCGCGCGGACTGATCATGCTGGACAACGCGACCTGGGCGCTCTGTGGCGGCAAGCCAAAAGGGGCTTCCAAAGGGCCAGGCTACTATACGCCGATGTTCCCCTGGTACAAGGAGGGGACCGGCGAGACCCACAGTATGGATCATTCCCAGATGGGACATTGAACATCAAGGCGGTTGCCGGAAAATGGCATGCCAGATCGCACCGGATTTTCGTTCGTCATCCAGGCGCGACAACAGGCGCATAGTCGAACTATGCAACGGTTGTCGCAACACAGGGGACGGACGAAAAGACAAGCAGGGTGGTATGTCATTTGACAGAAATCGCCCAAACAGCAATTGGCGCAGAAGCCCCTGCGTAACAGTCAGGGGCAATGAAGGAGGCAACCATGAGCAATAGACACGGGGCCAAAACCGTCCTGGCCCCCATGGGCCTGCCAAGCCATCCCGGCTGCCCTGGGTGCCGGGAAGCGGTGGGATTGTCATTCTTGCCGCAGACCTGGTCGCCGGCCTGCTTCAGACCCGTGAAGGCGAGGCGATCGAGATCACGGTGTACAAGAGTCGCACCTGCGGCTGCTGCAACAAGTGGATCGATCATCTGGAGGATAACGGATTCCGGGTAAATGCGGTCAATCGTTCGGATATGCCTCAGGGCAAGGCGAAACTGGGGGTTAATGAAAAAGTCGCGTCCTGCCACACCGCGGTAGTGGGTGACTACCTGGCGGAGGGGCACGTCCCGGCGGATGTCGTCAAACGGCTGCTGAAGGAGCGACCCGATGTAAAGGGCATCCTCGTTCCGGGTATGCCGATCGGTTCTCCCGGGATGGACGGTCCAAATCCTCAGCACTACAGCATTGTGCCCTTCGATTCGCTGGGAAGTACGGGTGTCTACGAATTTCGATGATTCCCTTCGCGGACGTGGAACTCTGGCCTGGATACCTATTCGGAAAGGGAGAAAGTGATGCGATACCGTCCGGTTTTCATGATCCTGGCCTCCTAGGAGCCTGTCGGATTTAGGCGATCGTAGCGAGCATGGTGGGAGAGCGAGACAAACAGTTCACGATTTCGAGGCGCATAGTGGGCCTACGCAACGAGGAATTGGGGATTTTTTGGCCGCTCTCCCATCAGCGCAGTAGGTTGTTCCTAAAACCGACAGGCTCCTAGTAGCGGAAACGCGCAATGCGGAGCCTTCGCGCCCTGTGGTCGGAGGAGGTTTATTCGGCCTGGGCTGAAATCGATCAGAGAAGCCGCAGCGAACGTTAGAGATTTCTTGGAGAGGATCGTCGATATGCATGGAGAAGGAGGCGTTATGGGGCTTGGAGGGGGTTTCATGTGGCTGTTCTGGATTCTCCTCATCGTGCTCGCTGTCTGGGCAGTCAGGGCGATGACATCGAACACGAACCAGGCCGGCCGCCGCGGCGGAACGGCATTGGAGATTCTGGAGGAGCGCTATGCTCGGGGTGAAATCGATAGGGAGGAATATGAAGAAAAGCGGCGTGACCTGATTAACCACTGAAACCCAGGCGAAATAGAACACGGCCGGGGACATTGATTTGGAAAGCAGGGTGAGCGGGAATACGATGAAACTCGCCACTTATGGTATTCGACGCAGTATCGGAAACTTGGTGGGTGGCAGTCAATTCGAGAGCGCAGTGGCCTTGACCTGTGTGCTGCTTACAAGTTCTACACTTTAATCATTCGTAGAGCCGCACCCGATGTTCGCAACTGAATTGACCAATCAATACGAGGAGCATGACCATGAAGAAACAACTGGCAATCGCAATCCTGAGCATGATGTTGAGTGCGCCGTTCGCCTTCTCCGAGGAGCAGGACAGTGAGCACGAGGCGCACCATCCCGAGGCCCAGGAGACTACCGAAGGTGGTTCGCAGACTGCCGGTGGGGGAATGATGCAGGGTGGCCAGGGTGGCGGAATGATGGGCAAGGGAATGATGCAGGGTGGCCAGGGCGGCGGGATGATGGGCAAGGGAATGGGACACGGCGGCAAGGGAGGTGGAATGATGGGTAAGGGAATGATGCACGGTCATCACCAGGATGTTCTTGACCGCCTCGACCGGATTGAAAAGCGCCAGATCCTCATGGAAACCATGTTGCGGGAGTTGTTGCTCGGCAGGTAACAGTTTCGTTAGACAGGGATGCTTCCATGCATCCCGTTTCGGGGTGCACGGGGAAATCGGGCAATGGGATGATGGAGCGTCAGGAAGCGGCATGGGAGACCCGCAAGATGATGAAAGGGACGATGGGCAAAGAGCCCATGGGTAAAGGCCCCATGAGTCAGGGGCCAAAGGGAATAGCCAAGTAGGTTCCGCGATGCAGCCGCCGCCTGCAAGGTGCGGGCGGTCGGCTCTGCAAACACGCTGAGTGGTCAATGAAGATGATCGTCAACGAACTCGCGAGAATGTCTGGCGTACCACCTCATGTGGTTCGCTATTACGCGCGGATCGGGCTACTGGAACCGGTCCGCGATGCGCATAACGGCTACAAGCTGTTCGACGAGCACGATGTCGCGCGTATTCGATTTGTTCGTCAGGCGAAGAGCCTCGGATGTACGTTGAACGAGATCCGACAGATCCTTCGCGAGGCGGATCGTGGTCGATCTCCCTGTCCTCAGGTGCGGCAGATCATTCAACGCCATATCAGGGCCAACCGCCGCAGGATCGAGGAGGCGATCGAGCTCCAGAAACGCATGGAGTCGGCGATCAGGCATTGGGAAACGATGCCAGATGGCATGCCCGACGGGCATACCGTTTGTCACCTGATCGAGAGTTTTTCCGGTGACATCGAGCATCAGGACACGCGCACAGATGCATAACGGAGGCTAGCCATGCCGGTTCATCCCCCTCAGGCGCATTGCTGTTCCGGACCGGTCAATACGACCGAGTTCACGGACCCCGTATGCGGGATGAAGGTCTCGGCGACCACACCATTTACGGTAGAGCTGGCCGGGCACCCGTACTATTTCTGCAGTGAGGGTTGTCTCAATCATTTCACCCAGGCCCTCGAATCTGGCGGTGAGGAGCATCAGGGGCAGAATGGTCCCGAGGCAGATGTCTCGCAGGTAGACCACAATAATGAGTACACCTGCCCCATGCATCCGGAAGTCCGTCAGGACGGCCCGGGGGCCTGCCCCGAGTGCGGCATGGCCCTCGAGCCTGTCAACCCCGCGATTCCAGCGGCCGCGACAAAATACACCTGTCCCATGCACCAGGAGATCGTTCGCGACGAACCGGGAGAGTGCCCCATTTGTGGCATGGCGCTGGAGCCGATAGCGGTCGAGATCGAGGAGGAGGAGAATCCCGAACTTCTCGACATGACGCGGCGCTTCCGGGTGAGCGCCGTGCTCACCGTCCCCCTGGCGATCATCGCGATGGGTGATGCGATCGGACTTTCATTCGACTGGCTGGCCTTGCCGCGCGCGCTGGGCTGGATCGAGTTCACCCTGGGTACTCCGGTGGTGTTGTGGGGCGGTTGACCGTTTTTCGTCCGCGGCTGGCAATCGATCGTGAATCGCAGTCTGAACATGTTCACTTTGATCGGACTGGGTACGGGAGTGGCATATGCCTACAGCCTGGTGGCGACGGTGTTTCCCGGTATGTTCCCGGACTCATTTCGGGATCCGCATGGTGAAGTGGCCGTTTATTTCGAGGCGGCGGCGGTGATCGTGACCCTCGTTCTGCTCGGACAGGTGCTCGAGCTGCGCGCGCGTCACCGCACGGGCGCCGCGATTCGGGCGCTGCTGGGGCTCGCACCGAAAACGGCGCGACGGATCAGTGAGG
>JAJDOJ010000238.1 GCA_022340215.1 Gammaproteobacteria bacterium | reverse complement strand
TCGCGCCTGGATGACGAACGATCCCGGCGCGGCGCTGTCCCTGCTTTGCTTGGGCACCGGTCTTGGGCTTCCTGCCCAAGCCGTTCACTGCTTCGCAGCTCACCCGGCGCGATCCGGTATGCCATTTTCCGGCAATCGCCTTACGGTCCGATTTTTCCCTTCGGATTGTCGGGTAGAGTGGATTCGGTGGTTGGACTATCGTTGCCCGGTGTAATGGAGTTGGTGCGCCGGCGGTCAATCTCGTTGTCACCGACGGGCCTCTTTGCCATCCCTTACCGTCGATTTGCGTTGATCGATGAGGAGAAGTCTCTCATGCTGAACTGGAAAGACGTCCTTCATTTCGCCGGGAAGGGAAACCCGGAACCGGATCGCAGGGTTCACAAGACCGACGAAGATTGGCGGGCGGAGCTCACGCCCGAGCAGCACCGAGTCACCCGGGGCAAGGGGACGGAGATGCCGTTCAGCTCTGAGATGTGCGGTGTCTTCGAGCCCGGCGTCTATCGCTGCGTCGGTTGCGACACCGTGCTTTTCGATTCCTCGGAGAAGTTTGATTCCGGTACGGGGTGGCCCGCCTTCACCCAACCGGTCGCACACAACGCGATCGCCTATCACGTCGACAATTCGCACGGAATGCAACGTATCGAGACCACGTGCAACACTTGTGGGGCGCATCTCGGCCACGTTTTTCCGGACGGACCCGCCCCGGGCGGGCTGAGGTACTGCATCAACGCCGTCGCGTTGCAGAAGAATGCCGCATCGGAGGCGAAGGCCACCTTCGGCGGGGGCTGTTTCTGGTGCACCGAGGCCATCTTCCAGCAGATCGAAGGTGTCATACGCGTCGAGAGCGGTTACGCCGGCGGGCATGCCGAGGATCCCGACTACCATCGCGTGTGCGCGGGGGATACGGGGCACGCGGAGGTCGTCCAGATCGTGTTCGATCCCTCGGTGATCTCCTACGCGGACCTGCTGCGGATCCACCTGGGCACTCACGATCCGACGACGCCGAACCGTCAGGGCGCGGACCGGGGAACGCAGTACAGAAGCATCGTGCTCGCCCATGACGAGGAGCAGGAGGCCGTCGCCCGCGAGGTGCTGACCGAAGCGGCGCAGCACTTCGATCGGGATATCGTTACAGAGGTGCAGCCTTTGAAGACATTCTACAGGGCGGAGGGCTACCATCAGAACTACTACGCGGACAATCCCGCCAGGCCCTACTGCTCGGTGGCGATCTCTCCCAAGCTGGAGAAGCTGAGGTCCGTTTTCCGGGACAGACTTAAGGCGATTTCTGTCAAATGACATACAATTAACGAATATGACACACACTTTCTCGTGAAAACCTGTCCGTGACGGGTATAACGAACGGAAATCCGGCGCGATCTGGCATGCCATTTTCCGGCAATCGCCTAAGTCGCGAACTTCCGGGGCTTAGCTCCGACATCGGCGTACTGGCACGCCGGGCCACGGGCTCGCATAAATCTGTCACACACCACGCGTCCCGATCAGGTATTCTTCGTATGGGTCGCCGCCGGTAGGGGGGAGTTGCGGTGGCGATGCCATGGTCCGGCTTGCTTCAAAGTCGGTTTTCGAACTCCTCTTCATCGACATGGGAACTCGATCATCATGGATAACAGCCTTCAGAAGGCCCCGATTCGGGAAGATCGTCGGGCGCTGGTTTTTGCGTTTGAAGATGGTGACGGAAAGAATAAGCAACTGCTCGGTGGCAAGGGTGCAAACCTGTGCGAGATGACACAGATCGGCCTCAATGTGCCGCCGGGTTTCGTTATCAGCACCGAGGCATGCCTCTCCTACCTAGAGAATCCGGATCACCGGTTGCCTGAAGGGTTGATGGACACCGTGCGCGTGCAGATGGCGGCACTTGAGGAGAAGACCGGCAAGCAGTTCGGCGATGGGGAGAACCCGCTGCTGATTTCGGTACGCTCGGGTTCGGCCATGTCGATGCCGGGTATGATGGACACCATTCTCAATCTCGGGCTGAACATCGACACGCTCAAGGGTCTGATCCGCCAGACAGGGGGAGAGCGATTCGCCTATGACGCCTATCGCCGCTTCATTCAGCTCTTCGGCAAGGTTGCGCTGGGCGTACCGGACGAGGCCTTCGACATCGAGTTCGATGATGTGAAGGAGCGGGCGGGTGTGGCCCAGGATGAAGGGCTTTCGGCACGGGACCTGCGGGAGATCAGCGACCGGTTCCTCGAGGTCGTGGTGCGCGAGACCGGCCGGCCCTTTCCCGATGATCCCTACCAGCAGCTCGAGACCGCCATCAAGGCCGTATTCAACTCCTGGATGGGTAAGCGCGCCGTGGACTACCGGCGCGAGTTCGAGATCACGACCGACATGGCGAATGGTACCGCCGTCAACATCGTGGCCATGGTGTTCGGAAACCTCGGCGACGATTCGGCGACCGGTGTCGCGTTCACGCGCTATCCGGACACCGGCGAGAACCGGCTCTTCGGGGAGTACCTGACCAATGCCCAGGGCGAGGACGTCGTCGCCGGTATCCGCACCCCGAAATCGATCGACGCCCTGCACGAAGAGATGCCGGAGATGTATCGCCAGCTTCAGGAACTTCGAAACCGGCTGGAGGAGCACTACCGGGAGGTGCAGGACTTCGAATTTACGATCGAGAAGGGCAGCCTCTACTGCCTGCAGACCCGAAACGGGAAGATGAACGCGACGGCCCTGGTGCGCGCCTCCGTGGAGATGGTGCGCGAGGGGTTGCTGTCCCGGAAGGAGGCCTTGCTGCGGGTGCAACCCGAGTCTCTCGAGCAGCTTCTGTTTCCCCGGCTCGCGCCGGGGCCGAAACATGCCCCGGTGGCCAGGGGCTTGCCCGCGTCGCCGGGGGCGGCCGCGGGACATGCGGTGTTCGACGCCGACCGGGCGGAGGAACTCGGGCGCACGGGCCGGCGCGTGATCCTGCTGCGCGAAGAGACCAAGCCCGAGGACATCCACGGTTTCTTTGCCTCCAAGGGGATCCTGACCGCCCGTGGCGGGAAGACCTCGCATGCGGCCGTGGTCGCGCGCGGTATGGGCAAGCCCTGCGTCGCCGGGGCCGAAGGCATCTCGGTCGACGTGCAGCGACGTCAGGCCCTGGTCGGCGGGCACATCATCCGCGAAGAGGATCTGATCACGATCGACGGTAGTACGGGCGACGTCTACCTCGGTGAAGTCCCGACGACCGAGCCTGCATTTACCAGCGAGTTGGAAACGCTGCTGGAATGGGCGGATGAATCCTCAACCCTCAGCGTGATGGCCAACGCCGACACCCCCGACGACGCCGAGCGGGCCCTGCGATACGGCGCCAACGGCATTGGCCTCTGTCGCACCGAACGCATGTTCAACGGTGTCGAACGCCTGCCCCTGGTGATCGACATGATCCTGGCCGAGGACCAGGAACAGCGCAGGGTCGCGCTGGATAGTCTGCTGCCGATCCAACGCCGTGATTTCAAGGAGATCCTGAAGGTCATGGCGCCGCGTCCGGTAACCATTCGGCTCCTGGACCCACCCATCCACGAGTTTCTTCCCTCCGAACAGCAGCTGACCGAGGAACTGGAGCGGCTCCGTCGCCTGAGCGATGTCGTACTGGGCGTCGAAGTCCTGTTCGATACGGTCAATCTCATGTACTCGGATGACGCGGTTCAGCCGAATGTCCTGAAGCTGGCAGATCCGAGGCTGGTCGACGAGGCGATGATCAAGAAGGAGACCATGCTCAGGAAGGTACGCACGCTCACGGAGGTCAATCCCATGCTGGGTCATCGCGGGGTCCGGCTGGGTATCACGTTTCCGGAGATCTATGCGATGCAGATCCGGGCGGTCCTGGAGGCCGCCGCAGAATGCATCAAGGAAGGGATGGATGTCCATCCCGAGATCATGGTGCCGCAGGTCTCCACCGCGCAGGAGCTCAAGTTCGTGTACCGCACTGTCCGGGAAGTCCAGCAGTCCGTGGAGGAGCAGAGTGGTGTCGAGGTACCCCTCAAGTTCGGCACCATGATCGAGGTGGTGCGCGCCTGCATGCGGGCCGGAAGTCTGGCCGAGGAGGTGGAGTTTTTCTCCTTCGGGACCAACGACCTGACCCAGGCGACCTTTTCGTTTTCCCGCGAGGACGCGGAGAACAAGTTTCTCCCACTCTACAACGAGAACCAGATACTGCAGGACAACCCCTTCGAGGTCCTGGACACCAAGGGTGTGGGCAAGCTGATGGAACTGGCTGTCGGCTGGGGGCGGGAAACCCGGTCGGGCCTCAAGGTGGGTATCTGCGGAGAGCACGGCGGGCACCCGGAGTCCATCCGGTTCTGCCATTCCATAGGTCTGTCCTACGTCTCCTGTTCCGGCCCACGGGTACCGATCGCGCGCTTGGCGGCGGCACACGCCGTTTTGATGGACAAGGGGGAGGTCGAGGGGGCGAGCGCCCCGTGAGTCGCCGCGTTTCGCGGCCGGCGCGGGCCAGACGGCGCTGATCGGCGGTTGTTCGTCCCCTGACGCAAGTGAGGCGG
>JAJDOJ010000237.1 GCA_022340215.1 Gammaproteobacteria bacterium | reverse complement strand
TGCCGGAAAATGACATACCAGATCGCGCCGGGTGAGCTGCGAAGCAGTGAACGGCTTGGGCAGGAAGCCCAAGACCGGTGCCCAAGCAAAGCAGGGACAGCGCCGCGCCGGGATCGTTCGTTATCAAGGCGCGACGACAGGCGCATAGTCGAACTATGTTGCTGTTGTCGCAACACGGAGGACGGACGAAAAGACAAACAGGATGGTATGTCATTTGACAGAAATCGCCTGACCTCCTTCGGGGACAGCTTTCCCGATGATCCGCACCCGCAGATAGGCATGGGAAACAAGCTCATTCAGGAAGCGCATCCTGGCTTCGGAACTATCAGCCTCAACGTGCTGCTCGAGAGACAATAGATCGTTGATATCGCTGAATCGCCTGCCCGCCAGACAATCATAGGTTTTCCGGGGCAACAGCTGGTACTTGTGACGCTGGAGCAGTAACACCACGTCTTCCTTCCCGTGAACGGAGAGCGATGTGTTCCAGCTCAGTTCGACCTGCTCTCCCTCTCCCGGCGCCGGGACGGAGGTGTAGAACGGGAAGGGCCGATCCGTGTAATGGTCGCTGTACAGCGCCGCATACTCCTCGAACCCCGGCCATATGGGATCGATAGTCGCGTGAAAGCGGCTGTACGCCTCGCGCAGACCGGGATAGAACTCGTCCCTGAGCAGGTGCTGGATCCGCCCGGCATCCATGCTGTCGGGGTTGTTCCAATGCCCGGCATCGATACCGATGACGAAATCCTTGTTCAGCGCGTCGGGATCGATGGCTATCCCGTAACGGTCGCGATCCTGGAAGTAGTCGGTTCTCAGTTCCAGGCCAAACGGGTGGATATCGAAACTGTTTCCGGGGTGATCGATGACCTCCCGGTTCTCGATGAAAAAGTCGAAGGTGGTCCTCGCCGACGCCTCGTCTTCCTGCGGAAATCCGATGATGGAGAAGATGTGGAACTGCACACCGGCATCGGCACAGTTCCAAAGCACACTCGGCGCCAGATTGGCCCGCGTCCCCTTGTCCATGTGGTCCAGGGTCGACTGGTCCGCCGACTCCAGGCCGAAGTAGAGTTTCTTCATCCCCATGTCACGCAGTTTTCCGCAGACTTCCGGCGTGAATCCGGCTTCGAGTCTTGCATAGCCGGTAAAGCAGAGCGACCGGTGCCGATCGCCGTCCAGGGCATTGGCCAGTTTCAGCAGCAACCGCGGTGACAGCGCCTCGTCGGTAATGACGAAGTGGCGACAACCAAAACGGTCAGCCAGCGTTTCCACATCGGCTACGATCCTTTCCACGTCCCTGACACGATAGGCCTTCCGGCTGATGTGGTTGATGAAGGGGATGTCACAGAATTTGCATCGATTGTAGTAACAACCCTTGCCCGTGAGGATGGGCAGCACCGGGTACGGGGCGAGATAAGACCTCAGGTCGAGCCCCTCGAAGTCCGGCGTGGGCAGTTCGTTGATGTTTTCCAGGTGCGTGCGAGTCGAATGAACGCGGTCCCGCTCGACATGGAGCAGATTCGGGACCCGTGACAGCTGGCGTGCACCACGAAGCTCGTCGATCAGGGTCAGCAGGGCCGTCTCTCCCTCGTACACGATGACGGCATCCGCGAAATGCCGGAAGAACTCCGGCCGGGTCTCCAGCTCATGGGCGAACTTGGTATAGACCGTGCCGCCGATGACCGTAAAGTGACCCTGCCGCCGCAACAGCCTGGCGAGCATCAGGCCCGGAATGATCTGCTGCCGGTTGGTGATCGTGATGCCCACCAGTTCCGGTTGAATCCGCTCGAGCTCGGGAAACAGATCGTCACGCCAGTGCTCTAGAAACAGATTCAGATCGTCCCTACCGGTCACCTCGACCAGGTCCGCCAGCTTCTCGGGATCGATGCCTTCAACGTCGTAGCGGGGCGGCATGAAGTCGTACGAGATCCGGGGACTTCTGGCGGCCGCGCTGAGTGCCAGCCCGGAGACCACCAGTTCCCGGGCGCTATTGAAGGCATGGGCGTCGAAGAATCGGTCAGGGTCGGTCAGCGTTTCCAGTGCGCTATCCATGACGGACACCACTTTTCCCGCATAAAGGGCCAGTTTCGACTCTGAGGTCGACAAATCCCATCTTCCGTGCATCGCGCCGCGAACCTTCTCCGCGGCCTGCCGAAGCCGATGCGACTGCAGCAGGTATCGCATGCCCAGCACGTTCAGATCGTACATCCGGACATCGATGCCATGAGAACGAAGGAAGGCAGCCAGGGAGGGCAGCGCCAGATGGGGGGCCCTGGGATCGACGACAGGAGGGAAAATCAGGGCAACGGTCATGGGGATCCGTGTTTGGTTGCACCGAATCGGGGCAACTTTATAACGTTTATAGCGTTCGCCGATGCCGCGTCCGCGGGGTTGCAAACGGTTTCGAATTGCTCGCCTACTGTGCGTAAACCCTGCATTTTCATTCGCTCGCGCCCGCCATCCCCTCGCTCGACCGAATCTACCAGAGGCGCCTCGATGGCGATCGGGACCCGTTCGGAGAACGCGAAGCGTGACCCTTCATACTGCTTCCTCAGTCTCCGGACTCGGTTTCCGCGTTCGGGGAGTGTCCGTACCGGCACGAACCCCGTGCGGAGATAGTAAAGTTCGGCCCTACTACCGTCCAGGGCCATCGCTGGCGTTGGAGATCGGGGCCACGCGTCGCTCGCGGGGAACGGATCGTCATTCACGGCGGATGCGCGGCGCCGCGAAATCGAATACCGGCAAATCCGGCACTCCGCACCAACACCCCTTGTCTTATCGACTATTCTCAATGAGAACCCGGTTACCATCTGGATAAGAAACTCGGTTTTTTGTGACTTGTGGAGTGCTACGCTAACCTACCCGTCAGGTCGGCCGGAAAGGTATAGGATTTCGGCCTGATCACGACGGCTACGGTATCGATAAAGCGGGAATAAGGGAGGCTCGCAGTTCCATGACCGACGATGATGACAAGACCCAGATGTTCGGGACCGCCAGGCAGGACTCGCCGGCGCCGGACGCAACACTGACAAGGACATCGCCGGACGGAGATTCCCCCGATTCCATCCCGTTGACCGGCGAGGGCGTGTCGCTGAAATCCGCTCCGGACGGTTCCGTCAGCCTGGCCGACCCCGCGAAGGCAAGGTTCCGGTTCTTCCAGGTCAACGGGGTCTGGGGGGGGCAGGCCCTCGCTGAGGACTCTCCCCTGATCGTGAACGGAAAGCCAATCACCCTTTCTTTTCTCAAATCCGGCGACGATATCGATTTCGACGGGACACATTACGTCTTTCGCTGGGACAACGAATCCGAAAACAAGGTCCCGACCGCCAGAGAAAGGGCGCCGGCATCCGACGCCGGTGGACAATCGGGTCATGGGGTAGCGGTATCGCCTCACGATGCTCCGCCCTCTGCGTCGCAAGCGCCGGGGGAGATACCGATCTTTTCGAAACCCCGACGTAAGCGATTCAGCGGACCGCTCGTAGCGGCAATTGTCCTGGTGATTGTCGCCGCGCTCGTACTGGGGCTGACACTACTCTAACCGCTAGGCTCTGTTGACATTTATCTGGGCGAGTGGATTTTCGAGGGATTTTTCGTCCTGACAAGGCGGATTCGATGCGCAATGCCGCCCCATTGCAAGTCGAATCCAACGCCGTCAGGGCGGAAAAGATCCGTAAAGCCGC
>JAJDOJ010000236.1 GCA_022340215.1 Gammaproteobacteria bacterium | reverse complement strand
CCGAAGGCGCCGACGTCGAGGAAGGAGATCTGCTTTACACCATCGAACCGAAACCCTTCGAGGCGAGCCTGAAGAAGGCCGAGGGCGACCTCGCTCAGTCGCAAGCCAACCTGAAGAATGCCGAGCGCGAGGTCAGGCGTTACGCGAAACTGCTCAAGACCGAGGATGTCTCCCGGGAGCGCTACGACGAGCTGGTCACAGCCGCCGAGGTCGACGCCAGTCAGGTCCAGACGGCGCAGGCGGCCGTCGACCTGGCGAGGCTGAACCTGGGTTACACGAAGATCCATGCGCCCTTCAGTGGCCGCATCGGCAAGACCCTCGTGGATACCGGCAACCTCGTCGGGCCGAATCACGCGGATAAGCTGGCCCTGCTGGTGCAGCTCGATCCCATCTACGCCTACTTCCACCCGCGCGACAGGGACCTCGCGCAATTGGCGGGCAGGATCCAGGTTGGCAGCACGCCGGTCGAGGTCAGACCGCCCCACGGCGCGGATCGGACCTGGTCCGGCAAGATCGACTTCGTCGACAACACCGTCGACAGCGCAACCAATACCATCACCCTGCGCGCACGGGTCGACAATCCCGACAAGACACTGTTGCCGGGGCAGTACGTCAACGTGCGCGTCGACCTGGGCGAACGCCCCGATGTCCTGCTCGTGCCGGCAGAGGCGCTGGTGGAGCGGCAGACGCGACTGCAGCTCTACGTGGTGGGACCGGATGACAAGGTCGAGGTCAGGGACGTCGAGGCCGGGCCGCAGATCGGTGAACAGCGCGTGATCGTCTCGGGTCTCAAGTCGGGCGAGCGGGTTGCCGTGACCGGGTTGCAGAAACTCAAGACCGGAACACGAGTGAAGATTCGAACCGAGAAGGCGAAACCGTAGCGGCGGGAACGGTCGGTCCCGGAATCACGCCTCCCGTTCTCTCCTCCGATTCCCCTTCGAAAGGACCGTCGCCAGGCAATGTTCGTCAAGTTCTTCATCGACCGACCGGTCTTCGCCTCGGTGATCGCCATCATCTTCGTGCTGGCGGGGGCCTTCTCCATTCCCTTTCTGCCCGTGGCGCAGTTCCCGTCCATCACGCCGCCGACCGTGGTCGTGGACGCCACCTTCACCGGCGCCAACTCACGGGTTGTCGAGTCGACCGTGACCGCACCGCTCGAGGAGCAGATCAACGGTGTCAAGGGCATGATCTACATGTCCTCGACCAGCGCCGACGACGGCAGCAGCACCATCACCGTGACCTTCGAGGTGGGCTACGACCCGGATATCGCCGCGGTCGACGTCCAGAACCGCGTGGCGCTGGCCCAGCCGCAGCTGCCGCAGGAAGTGGCGCGTGAGGGGATCGACATCGAAAAGCAGGCGCCCTTCGTCACCCTTTGCATGGGACTGGTGTCGCCGGACGGGCGCTACGATGACGCCTATCTGAGCAACTATGCCGACATCCACGTTGCCGACCCGCTGCGCCGCATCAAGGGTGTCGGAGCCGTGACGCTGTTCGGTATGCGCCGCTACGCCATGCGGATCTGGCTGGATCCCGACAAACTGACCTCGCTCGGCATGACCGCGACGGACGTTTCGGATGCGATCAGCGCCCAGAATCTGGATGCGGCAACGGGCGCCCTGGGCCAGCCGCCCGCGCCGGCGAATCAGCAGTTCTACTATCCACTCGAGGCAAAGGGCCGCCTGCAGGCCGTCTCGGAATTCGAGGACATCATCCTGCGTGCCGAACCGGGCGGTTCCATCGTACGTATCCGCGACGTGGGCCGTGTCGAGATGGGCGCCGAGACCTACGATGAATACGGTGCGCTGAACGGCGAGAAGACGATCAACATCTGCCTGTTCGAATCCCCGGGCGGCAATTCGCTGGATATCGCCTCGCGGGCCTACAAGGAGATGGCGCGCCTGTCGCGGCATTTTCCGGACGGCATGGAGTACCGTGTCATCTACGACACCACGCGTTTCGTGCGCGCCTCGATCCGCGAGGTCGTCGTGACCCTGCTCGAAGCCATTGCCCTGGTGTTTCTGGTGATTTTTGTGTTTCTGCGCGACTGGCGGGCGACCCTGATCCCCGCAATCACGATCCCCGTGTCCCTGATCGGGACGTTCGCGCTGCTGAAGATCATGGGCTTTTCGGTCAACACCTTCACCCTGTTCGGTCTGGTCCTGGCGGTAGGCCTGGTGGTCGACGACGCCATCGTCGTGGTCGAGAACGTGGCGCGCCAGCTGGCGGAGAAGAAGCTCTCCCCGCGTGAGGCTGCGGCGATCGCGATGGAGGAAGTGACCGGTCCGGTCATCGCCACGACCCTGGTGCTGTTCGCGGTCTTCGTGCCAGTGGCGTTCCTGCCCAATGTCTCCGGGCAGCTCTATCGGCAGTTCGCACTGACCATCGTGTGCGCGGTGGGGATCTCGGCGATCAATGCGCTGACCCTGAGCCCCGCCCTGAGTGCGGTTTTCCTGCGCAGGAAGGAGGCGCGGTCAGGCGGCGCACTGGGTGGTTTCGCCCGGGGATTCGCTTCCCTGCAAGACCGTTACGAGCGTGCCGTGCATCGGCTGGCGCGCCACTGGATCTGGGTCATCGGCGCTTTCCTCGTGCTGGTGGCGGCGACGCTTTACATGTTCCGTCTCGTTCCCGTCGGCTTCGTCCCGAATGAGGATCAGGGGTATTTCATGGTTACCATCGAGCTGCCGGAGGGGGCCTCGCTGCAGCGCACCCTGGCGGTCATGAAGCGCGTGGACGATATTCTCCTGGACACCACAGGCGTGGTCGATGTGGTGTCGTTCGGCGGCTACAGCTTTATCGAAAGCGCCTCCGCCTCGAACGTGGCCAATGTCTTCGGGATACTCGCGCCCTGGTCGCAACGCAAGTCACCCCAGCTGCATGTGGATGCCATCATCCGGGAGGTCAGCCATAAATTTGCGGAGATCGAGGATTCGGTCATCGCCGTGTTCAACCCACCCGCAATCCACGGCATGAGCCAGACCGGTGGTTTCCAGTTCGTCCAGGAGGACCGCGAGAGCCTGCCGATCCAGCAACTGGCGGAACTTGCGAGGCGCATGGTGGAGGAGGGTAACGAACGCCCGCAGCTGCGGGGGCTCTACACCAGCATCAACGCGGATACGCCGGGATACTTTATCGAGCTGGACCGCACCAAGGCGATGACCGAGGGGATCGGGATCTCCGACATCTTCGAAGCCCTGCAGATCTACATGGGGTCGTACTACGTGAACGATTTCAACCGCTTCGGCCGTGTCTATCACGTCTACGTGCAGGCCGAACCGGACGCCCGTGCAGCCGAGGAAGACATCAACCGCATCCATGTCCGCAACCGCGCCGGCGGTATGACCCCGCTGGGCGCCCTGGTCACGGTCCGGCCCGTGACCGGCGCGCGCGACATCACCCATTACAACATGTACCGTGCCGCGACGATCAACGGGGAGGCCGGCGACGGCTACAGCTCCGGGCAGGCCATCGCGGCCATGGAGGAACTGGCCGCCGATCTCCTGCCGCCGGGCTACGGATACGAGTGGACCGGACTGGCCTTCCAGCAGTTGAAGTCCGGACACCTCACCGCCGTGGTCTTCGCGCTCTCACTGGTCTTCACCTTCCTGTTTCTGGCTGCACTTTACGAGAGCTGGAGCATGCCGTTCATGATCATCCTGGCGGTACCGCTGGCGATCCTGGGTGCGCTTTCAGCCCAGTATATCCGGGGGCTGGACAACGACATCTACTGCCAGATCGGCCTGGTGATGCTGATCGGGCTGGCCAGCAAGAACGCCATCCTGATCGTGGAGTTCGCCCGTCGGCGGCGCAGGGAGGGACTGTCGATCGTCGACGCCGCGGCCGAGGCGGCCCGCGTACGGCTTCGTCCCGTCCTGATGACCGCCTTCGCCTTCATCCTCGGCGTGCTGCCGCTGGTCTTCGCCGAGGGCGCCGGCGCGGCGGGCCGCCACTCCATCGGCACCGCGGTCTTTGGCGGCATGCTTCTGGCGACGGTGCTGAGCCTGGTGCTGGTGCCGGTCCTGTACATCGTGATCGAGACGATGCGCGAACGTGGGAAAGGGAAAGACAGTGTCGAATCGGCGTAGGATGCCGTGAGCGATCGGACGACGGCCCGTCCGGATCAGGCAGCTCGATGTCTTCCCGGCCCTCTGGCAAGCCGGCAACTGAGCCGTAATCCACGAGCCGTTCCTGCTACTGCTTGTCCCAGCCCCCTCCTGCCCAACTGTCGTTCATGGTCTGCACAATCGGAAATAGATGGGGTCAGGTCTAGAATTGTAACATGTTGCCGACAAAGCTATATACTCGCGAGTCGACGGCACCGAAGGGTTGGGCATTTGTTTCAGGTGCGCCACAAGGCGATCCGGGTGGACAAGGACAGCTATCTACTGGAACTCTCGCGGAATGTGGTACTGCACCCTGTGAGGGTGGGGATGGTTGAACATCCCGGAGATTGGCCCTAGAGTCGCTTCCGCGCGAGGGTCGGTGATGCGCCGGTTCCGGGCTGGCTGGCGACCGATGGCCTGCTTGCCCAACTCGGCAGGCGTCGCAACGAGGCACGGCGGTGTTGCAGGAAATTCGTTGCCGAAGGTGGGACAAGTATCTGGTCAGGACTACGCCAACGGATCTATCTCACAGACGACACGTTTGCCGCGAAGATGCAGGGAAAGATCCCGGTGCAGACCGATCAGCTGAATATCCCAAGGGCCCAGCGCAGAAGGCCTGCGCCACCGCCGGAAAGGAAACCGAAGACGCGTGTTTGGTCAGAATAGACAGCCTCGCGATGACAAAGAGATTCGCGGCCGCGCCGCGATAAAGAGGCAAGGCAGTGCTGTTGACAAGGGCCGGCTAAATGGTGACTCCTAGTTTTTTTGCTGCAGCCCAGCGTAGACTCGGCAATAAGTCCATACAGAAAGGCCAAAAGCGACCACGAAGACACGAAGCAGGATTCAGACTCCAGGCCGGAGGTTAAGGCGATTGCCGGAAAATGACATACCAGATTGCGTCGGATTTTCGTTCGTCATCAAGGCGCGACAACAGGCGCATAGTCAAACTATGTCACTGTTGTCGTAACACAGAGGACGGACGAAAAGACAAGCAGGATGGTATGTCATTTGACAGAAATCGCCTAAGACTGTGCGTGGCGATGCAGGGGTAATCTTCCTCAGCGTGCTCTGCGGTCTCCACGGTGAGGTCCTTCTCTCGGCGAGCTTTGTGCCCTTGTGGTCAGAATCGAGGATCCTGGATATGCATTGAAAAGCGAGTGTCGGAGGCGGTGATGGATGAGTTCAGGGCGGAGGTGATCGAAGACGTCACGATCATCAATGGCATCGCGTTCCCGAAGTGGCTGGAGAAGCGGAAGCTCATCATCACCGGTCCACCAGGCTGCGGGAAGACGACGATTCGGGAGGCTATCGGTGGGTGGCCCGAGGAAGGTTATCTCGACCTTTCGAGTAAGGACTGGTGGAAATCGCCGGTCCTGGTCCACAGGCCGCGGGAGCTCCATTTCGGTTTGCCCTTCGTGGGCTTCAGAAAGGCGGTTCCTGTCTACGAAACCGACTCACTCGATGACTCCTCCTATCTGGAGCTGGACCTGTTTCGCATCCCCCTGCCGCCCCCGAAGACTCATCCACTGGGGACAGACTTTCGCGGAAGGTTTACGTTTGAGTTCATCCTGCTACCCGCAGAGAAGACCTTCGAGCTTCGAAAGCGGCGTGCGGGAGCTGGGACTCACCACGTCGACGAGGCGCTCACCCTGTCGAGGGTAAGAGAAGAGCTTGAATTCTACAGGCAACTCGCCCTCTTATTTCACCAGAGCGGCATGAGCGTATACGTCCGTGACGAGCTGGGCGGCAGGCCAAAGAGAATGGTGGAAAAGGCCTTCGTCCACCCGGCTGACTCTGGAGAGCGGGGAGAAGAGCTCTACCGTCACCTCAATCAGATCAGACTCCGGGAGAGACTGCTGAACCGTTCCTGGAGTATTCGCGGAAACAAGGACCTGCTCGAGCTGTTCGTGGAGATGATACCGAGGGTCCTGAACGTCGAGCGTTGCAGCATCTTCATCAATGATCCCGCTACCGACAAGGTGTGGCTGCAGACCGGCACGGGGCTGGATGAGAAGGCGATCGAGGTGGACAAGAGCGATTCGCTGGTGGGCCAGGTCATCGCCAGCGGTGAGTACATGGTCAAGGAGGACATGCACGAGCTGGAAGGGGCGCACAAACGGGTCGACGCCCAGACGGGGTTCGTGACCAGAAACGAGCTGTGCGTCCCCATCAAAAGCCTATCCGGCGACAAGACGGCTGGCGCCATCCTGGTCCTGAACAAGACGGAGGGGCCGTACTTTGCGGAGAAGGACCGGGTATTCCTGGAGAAGGTCGCCAGGCACCTGCAGGCGGCCATCGAGAGCGTCTTTCTCCGACAAGAGCTCATGGACTTCTCAGAGCTCTTGAGCGCGCGGGCGCGGTTCTCGGAATGGGCCAGGTACCTGATCTGGACGCTGATCATCGTGGCGTCGGCTCAGGCCGTGATCATCGCCTACCTCTGGAGCCCGACCTGAGCGCTGGCGGCTGTGAAAGCCTGTAACCGGCTTCGGCCGGCCGCACGGCTTGCCAGCCCCGCAGAAGAAGGGTGGCGGGACATGGGACTAGGTCAGGCCGGCGAGATCCGGCCCGGCCTTTCGAATCGCTTCGGGTACCTCGAAGCGGGAGAAGTTCTCGTTAAAATGCCCGATCAATTTCCGCGCCGCTTCGTCGTAGGTGGGCGAGGGGGTCAGGTCTCGAATTTTAACATGCTACCCACCAAGCTATATTCTCGCGTATGGCCAGACCGTTGCGCATTGAATTCGCCGGTGCCCTGTACCAC
>JAJDOJ010000235.1 GCA_022340215.1 Gammaproteobacteria bacterium | reverse complement strand
CCGTCGGCGAAGCGCTACGCCGCTCGGGTCGTCGGCCCCTCGAAATCATCTGAAGGTCAGTACCTGTACTACCTTCACGAGTGGCTGGACTGACGTTTGGAACTACCGGTCCCACTTCATCGGTCGTAGGGTGGACAAGTGAAACGCAGTCCACCCGTTTCGTATCCGGAGGTTGTTCCGGTAGAATGCGCCGCGCTTTTCCACCCTGCACCTTCCAATACCCTGCGCAGTGCCGGGTTCCCTTGTCGCTAGCCCCCTGCAGGGGGAGCTGTCATACTGAATCGACTCCCTTCTTTGCGGTCATCACATGGAAAACGAGTTCTGGATCGAGCGCTGGGAAAGGAATCAGATCGGCTTCCACCAGGCCGAAATCAATACCTACCTGAAGGAATTCTGGCGCACCCTGGAAGTGCCCGGGAACGGGCGCGTCTTCGTGCCGCTGTGCGGCAAGTCCCTGGACATGATCTGGCTACGCGCCCAGGGACACGAGGTGCTGGGTGTCGAGATCAGCCCGATTGCGGTCCGGGACTTCTTCGCCGAGAACGATCTGAACCCCAGCCACCGTCCGTCCGGAAAGATGGAGCGTTACGAGGCCGACGGGCTGTCGATCCTCTGCGGCGACTTCTTCTCCCTGTCCACCGATGATCTGGCTGGGTGTTCGAGCGTCTACGACCGGGCCTCACTGATCGCGTTTCCGCGGGACATGCGGCGGGGTTACGCCGAACGACTCAAGGCCATCCTACCGCCGTCGACACCCATTCTGCTGGTGACCCTGGAATACCCTCAGGACGAGATGCCGGGTCCACCCTTCTCGGTTGCGGAGGACGAGGTCAGGGACCTGTTCGAATCGCAGTACGTCGTTCAGCGTCTCCAAGCCGGTGACGCACTGGCGGACAACAAACGGTTTCGCGAGCGTGGCCTCAGCCGTCTGACGGAGAGAATCTTCGCCCTGTCGCCACACGAACCCTGAACCCCGGCCGCACCATGTGATAGTAATGAGTTCCTCGTCCGCCCGACCGTTACCGGGCCCCGTCACACGGCTGGTATCGGGCTACCTGGCCGAGGGGCCGATTCAACCGGGGATTCTCCCGAAGAATGATCCATGGACTGCCTTCGGGCGACGACCGTCCATCCTCTGCGCGGCTCAGGTCTTACCGTGGCCGGCGATCTCGGCATGCAGGGGTTTGGTCTCCTCGTAGGTCTTCATCTGCTCCTCGGTGGCCTCGAGCTGGTATTTCTCTTTCCACTCGCCGTAGGGCATTCCGTAGACCGCCTCGCGGGCCTGATCGTAGTCCATCTCCTCACCGCGGTCGCGCGCCGCGGCTAGGTACCATTTCGACAGGCAATTACGACAGAATCCCGCCAGATTCATCAGGTCGATGTTCTGAACGTCGGTGCGGCGTCTCAGATGTTCCACAAGACCGCGAAATGCGGCGGCCTCCAGTTCGGTGCGTGTCTGCTCGTCCATACTGGCTCCTGATCGCTTATTCCGCCTCGTCGCGCTCGACCGGTGTGAGGATCACACTGGGCTGGTCACCCACGCGATAATATCCGGGCGAGCGCAGCATGTCGGCCATCGCCTCGTCCCGCCCCGCCATGGTGTCGAACCAGCGATAACCGGTCCACCCTTCACCGAGCAGGTGGGATTGCGCCATCGGGTCGTTCTCCGGCAATGTCACCTGTATCCCGTATTTCTTCATGTCCCCTTCATTTACCTGCATTTCATCGTGTTTTCGCTAGAATGGGTGCCTGAACCACGACCTGGATTCCGGCCCCTCGCGAATGTGCGAGCCCCGGCTCCCCGAACTCGCCCCATTATAGCCGGGTCGTAGTTAATAAATCGGGGTTATAGGCAATGCATTGGTTTACGTTTCGGAAGCGCAAGGCCCCCCCCCGTCACCGGCCTGATCCTGCCGGGAGGCGGCGCACGCAACGCCTACCAGGCAGGTGTGATCAAGGCCGTTGCCGAACTGATTCCGGGAGATGCCGACAATCCCTTCCCGTCGCCCGGCCAGATCACGGGCTATGTCTTCGACACCCTGTTCATGGACAGCCTCGATGCGGATATCTAGCGACTGAACCGCATCAACCATACGATAAGCCAAACCCGGGACGGGCGAGTCGTATACCAGCTCAAGGCCCTGCGTCAGATCGAGTTCCTCGTGATCTCACCCAGCATCTCACCCAGCCGGGATATCCGCGAACTGGTCGACACCCACGCCGGGGCCCTGCCACGCACCGTGCGTACCCTGGTGAAGGCCTTTGGTGCGGTCACGCGCTGGGCCAGACGCTGCTCAGCTACCTCCTGTTCGAGGCGCCCTATTGCCGCGACCTGCTGGAGATGGGTTACCGGGACGCCATGCGCGTCAGCGGCGAGATCCGCCGATTGCTGAAACTCCAGGAAGACGCCGGCGAAGCTCCCCCGGTCACGGTAACCGGGGACAAAGGGCACCTGATACCTGCAGCGCCGAGGGGGTGAGTCGCATAGAATAATCCGGCATCGTCCTGCTCGGAGCCCAAGGCATGAAATCACCACGGGTCACACCCGGCGAGATCGCGTCCTTCCGTCGCGGGTTCCGCACGATTCTGCTTGCAACCTCGGATGAAGTCGGTGAGGCCCTGTGCAGCTACGCGCCGTATGTCGAGGACGAGGAAAATCAGATCTACGTGTTCGTCAGTCGCCTTGCGCGGCACACCGCAAACCTGCTCGAGCGGGGCCGCGCGCACCTGATGTGGATCGAGGACGAAGCGAACACCACCAACCTCTTCGCCAGACGGCGCCTGACATTGCGGTGCGATTCCCATGCCATTGCCAGAGATTCCGATCTCGGAAATACCATACTGGCACGCTTCGAGGAGCGGTTCGGGGCATTTTTCCACACCCTGCGGGGACTCCCGGACTTCGAGCTCATTCAGCTGATTCCCCGCTCGGGCGACTACGTGAAGGGATTCGGACAGGCATTCGAGCTGGGCGGCCGTGAACTGGGAGAGATTCAGCACCGTATACCACCGTCTCCCCGAACTGCCGAGACACTGCCCGCGGATGTCCTCGAGTTCTGGTTCTCCGGCACCACGCGCAAGCACTGGTTCAATGCCACCGAAGCGTTCGACCGGGAGATCCGCGAACGCTTCCTGGAAACCTGGCGGGCGGCAGAACGAGGCGAGCTGTCGCACTGGGAATCGAGCCCCGAGGGCGCGGTGGCGCTGACCATCGTCCTCGATCAGTTCCCGCTCAATATGTTTCGAGGCCGGCCGGAAGCGTTCTCCACCGAGGCCCGGGCGCGGGAGGTTGCCAGCCGTGCCATCGACCGCGGCCTCGATCGGGAACTCGACGATGCACACAAGGGCTTCCTCTACATCCCCTTCATGCACGGCGAGGACCTGGACGATCAGGACCGCAGCGTCGCGCTCTATCAGCGTGCGGGGCTGACAGACAGTCTGAAGTGGGCGCGCCACCACCGCGAGATCGTCCGCCGTTTCGGGCGATTTCCGCACCGAAACGTTATCCTGGGACGGCAGAACACCGACGAGGAGGAGGCCTATCTGAACGCGTCGGAGGGCTTCAGGGGATAGCGACCCGAGACACGCCAGGGAACGGTCCATGAAACCATTGCTAATCATCAAGGCCGGGGAGAAGCTGCCGTCGCTGGCGGCCTACCCCGGGGACTTCGAGGACTGGATGGTCCCGAATCAGCGCGCCGGCGACCTGGTCACTCACCTCGTCGACGTCAGACGGGACGTGTTGCCACCCACCGGAGACGTCGCCGGCGTGATCGTCACGGGTTCCAGCGCCATGGTGACCGACGGACTCGACTGGGCGCGGAGTACCGCGCGGTGGCTGAGCAAGGCCGCGGATATGGGGTTGCCGGTCCTGGGTGTCTGTTTCGGGCATCAGCTCCTGGCCCATGCACTGGGCGGCAGGGTCGACAACAATCCCAACGGTGTGGAGATCGGTACGGTACGGGCCCGGCTGACGCCGGACGCGCCGGGTGACCGGATCTTCGGTCACCTGCCGCAGGAGCTGCCCGTCAATGCGAGTCACCGCCAGGCAGTGCTCGAACTGCCGCCCGGCGCCCTGCGTCTGGCCGCGACCGACAAGGACGCCAACCACGCCTTTCGCTACGGCGATTCGGTCTGGGGCGTTCAGTTCCACCCGGAATTCGACCGGGAGATCGTCAACGCCTACGTCGCCTACTATACGCCCGACCTGGCCATGCAAGGGGAAAATGCCGCTGAAATCTCGGCGAGTTCACGAGACACCCCCGACGGCAGCTCGGTTCTGCAACAGTTTCATACCATTTGTCGGGCCCTGGCAGACACGAACTGACACCCGCACCATGATTCGATGGCAACCGGTGCCGATCTACGATTACCGAGCGTGGTCAAAAAGACAGTTAATCTTCAGAACGAGGTGAATATCCCGGCGTAGCGGCGTTTGACCGCAACACATCGGCACACGGATTGCTAGTTAATTGGGTGTGGAATTTGAACTAGACTTCGTAGAAGTCAGCATCCTGCCGGCAGGCAGAGGGGACAATGCCCGTGAGGAACATACCGGACTTTGCCAGAACGGCCTTTGGCCACATCGACCACCGGGATGCACGCTTCCTGATCGAGAAGTTCCCGGGCCCTGGCCGCAGCTATGAGGAGATCGCGGAACTGATCGACGCCCTTCCCCTCACACTCGAATCATCGCTGAACAGTGACTGGCTGTTCGAATCCATCTTCGACCAGAAACAGAAACTGCTGGATATCTCGCCTTTCCTGCTGTTCAGCGTATTGCTGAGGCGCTGCTGGGAAGGGTCCCCCGGCACGGAAGACCGAAAGGTCCTCAACTATCTCGCCAACCTGCTCAGCCTGTTCGTACACGGCGACAGGATGCACCGGGTCGAGGCGCATGACCGGGAGGAACACGGCTATCTGACCGCGCTGATCGAGGAGGCCCTGCAGGCCGACTCCCGGCGCCAGTTCCTGATCCATTCCCATATCGGGAACTATTCGCTGTTCCTGACCGGCATCTTCCCCCACTGGGTCGACCACCGGCACCGGTACCGCAAGCGCCCGGCCAATCTGCGCACCTACATCGATTTCGGCAGCGGTTACTTCCAGCAGGCATCGACGCACGGCCTGGCCAGAGAATACGGTCTGCAGGGCGTGTTTCTGCGCCTGGCCATGATGTTCGACGAGTACCGCACGCTGCTCAACCGGATGGCCAGCACCTACCTGCAGCCGCAATGGGGTTGAGCCCGCAACGTTTCTTGGCGGGGTCTCAGACCTGCTGGACCGGATGCCGGACGGAGTCCCCGAGGGTGTGGTCGGCACGCTCTAAGCGCGCTCCCGGGTGGTCCCCGTCCTGCTGATGTGTGCCCGACAATTCACGCCGCTTATCCTGGGTGTACTGCTGTGCCAGTGGACCTGGGCAGAGTCCCAGGCAACCGGCGGTGAGAGCAGCGTGCGCCCCGGTATCAACAGGGCCTACGCGAACCCGCAGATCGAGATCTGGAAGCAGCGATTCGAGCGGCCGGGTCGAGAAGTCTACGACCGTCGATTCGATATCGTGGACGCCACGGGTGTCCAGCCGGGAATGACCGTAGCGGACATCGGTGCCGGAACGGGACTGTTCACCTGGCTGTTCTCGGACCGGGTGGGACCGATCGGCACGGTCTACGCGGTCGACATCTCCGAGGGGTTCATCGAGAACATCGACAGGAAGGCAAGGGCCATGGGCAGGGACAATGTCATCGCCGTGAAGAATTCGCCTCGAGATGCAGCACTCCCGAAGGGGAGCGTCGACATCGCATTCGTCTGCGACACCTACCACCACTTCGAATATCCGATCAGCATGCTGGCCTCGGTCAGGGATGCCCTGCGTGACGGCGGAGAGCTCGTCATCGTGGATTTCCGCAAGATACCCGGGCTCAGCTCTCCCTGGGTCATGGGCCACGTGCGAGCGAACCGCGACGCCGTGGTCGCCGAAATCGAAAACGCGGGATTCGGGCTACGAGGGGAAAGCGACCTGCTCCGTACCAATTACATGCTGCGGTTCGTGAAGGTCGAGGCCCGTCACTGACGCCACAACGCTGGTGCTTCATCGCAAGAAGACCGCGCTCTCCCACCTGTCTCGCCAGGAGTTTTCTCCACTCCAGCGAATGATCCCGAGCGCCGCCTGAGGGTCGTCCGGCAACGTGCTAGTCCAGCACCAGCGACACCAGCCCGTCGACCAGCTTGGGTTCGAACCAGGTGGATTTCGGCGGCATGACCTCGCCGGCGTCCGCCACCGACATGAGGTCGTCAATACTGGTGGGGAACAGGGAGAAGGCGACCGCCATCCCGCCGCTGTCCACGCGCCCTTTCAGCGCCTCGAGACCACGAATCCCGCCGACGAAATCGATGCGCTCGTCGCGGCGCGGATCGGAGATCCCGAGTATGGGTTCGATGAGATGGTGCGACAGCAGACTGACGTCCAGTCGCGCCACCGGATCATCACCGGGAATGCGGGTCGGATCGAGGTTGAGTCGATACCACCTGCCACCCAGGTACATGCCGAACTCGGCCCGCCCTTCGGGTCGCACCGCCTCGGCCGCGGGCACGACGGCGAAGCGCTCGGCGACCTGGTCGAGAAACCCGTCCTCGGAGAGACCGTTCAGATCACGCACCACGCGATTGTAGTCCAGGATCTTCAAACTCCCGGCGGGAAAGATGACGGACAGGAACCCGTTCGCAGCAGCCGGGGCCGCGGATCCGCTTCCCCGCCGCGCGGCACTGACACGCGAGGCGGCGGCCGAGCGGTGATGACCGTCGGCGATGTAGAGTGCGGGCATCGCATCGAAGGCATTCACCAGGCGCTGGTTCACTGCATCGTCGTCGATCACCCAGAGCGCATGGCTCACCCCGCCCTCTGCCGTGACCTCGACATCCGGCGTCCCCTGCGACTGCCGCCCCAGGATGGACTCGACATCAGGGGAATATTCGAAGGCGAGCAGCACGGGACCGGTCTGCGCATTGAGGGCCTCGATCTGCCGGACCCGGTCGTCCTCCTTGGCGGGCCGTGTGAACTCGTGCCGGCGGATCCGGTTGGTATCATAGTCCGCCACGGAGGCGGCGGCGACCAGACCCGTCTGCTCATGATCACCCATGATCATCCGGTAGACATACAGCCGCGGGGCCGGATCCCGGACCAGGATACCCTCCTCCAGCATCCGCACCATGTTCCGGGCTCCGGTCTCGTACACCGCGTCGGCATAGGGGTCCGTCCCTCGCGGCAGGTCGATCTCCGGCCGGGAGATGTGCAGAAAGCTCCACGGACGGCCCTCGGCCATCTCGCGCGCCTCCTCGGCGTTCATGACGTCATACGGCGGCGCGACCACGTCGGCGGCGCGCGAGGCGGCGGGCCGCAGGCCCGCGAACGGTTGGATCAGGGACACGATCCCCTCCTGGAAATGGCTGGAAACGGCGAGGATCGGGGAACGGGACGTTCAGGCATGGATCAGCCGCCCTGAATCTCGATCGAAGCGACCGGACCCAGTGCCTGACGGATCTCCTCCAGGGTGACGAAGGTCCCCAGGGGATCGGTGGTCACCTTGCAGGTCAGGTCGCGCACATCGGGCTGTTGCGAGGACCGCAGTCCCATGACGGTGATGAAGACGATCTCCCGTGACTGATCGAACATCCCGCCCCAGGCCAGTGAAGCCACCCGGACCCCGCGCCCGTCCGCATCCAGGCCGAACGGTCTGCGAAACTGGTTGAATCCCGAGACCTGGAACTCCCCGGCCTCGATGGTTCGAGATGAATCCAGCGGACCCATCGCCTTGAATGCGCAGGAGGGATAGAACCGGCTCACGGCGTTGGCATCGACCACCTTTCCCCCCTGCAGGTAGACGTGGGACGAGCCCGTGGGCACGGGCAGGGACTGATGCACGGTGAGGAGCGATCCTGCCGGAATGCGATAGTAGGGAGAGGACTGGGTCGGCGGCGCGGTCCGGCAGCCAACCGGGACGAGGGCCACCGCCAGGAGCAGAAAGGTGCGAAGATTCATGTTCTACCTCCCGTCTTGGATATCGCCGGTATCCGGAGATACCCGTTGGCAGGATACGGATCGGAAATCCCTTTCATTCGACAGAATGTACAATAGGGGCCCTGGGACTCCAACCGTCGCCGTGACGCCGCGCCGACACCCCGAACGCCGGAGTCGAGCAACGATTGTCATGCCATGCCGCGTCTCGTCCTGTTTCCCCGCGACCTTTCATACGCCCCTGTCTCGGGTGAGGACATGGCCGGGATTCTACGCTCGCTCGGACTCATCGGGGACCCGCTCGGCCCGACACGCTACCTGGCCGGCAACGGGTTTCTGGACGGCATCGTGTTTCTCGGCTGCTCGCCGCGTATCGAGTTGTCGCCTCCCCCTGGCGCGATGACAAACTCGTTCGATTTCTGCCACGTACATATCCCTCAACCGTCAATCGATCCGCAACTGCACGCCGGCCGGAATCTCAAGGCCCCGCGCTGCCCAGGATGCCGAAAGCCATTCGCGGGCAGGGACGAGATTCGCAGGGCGGCCATACAGCTCATGCTCCCCCGTCCCTGCGCCGCCTGCGGGCACAGCGCGGCGCCGATCGAGCTCGACTGGCGCAAGAGCGCCTGTATCTCACGCTTTATTGTGAACATTCACAACGTCCACGAAAGCGAGGCCGTCCCCACTCCGGGCTTGCTGGCTGGCATGAACAACGCCACGGACACGGCCTGGGCCTATTGTTACATCGACGACTAGCTCCCCGTCTGGGTGATAATGACGACACATCATCTGGACCAAACCGACGAGGACCCGCAATGCAAGTCACCATCGTACACGTTCACGTCAAACCCGGGCACGCCGAGGAGTTCATCGAGGCGACACGACTGAATCACGAGGCCTCGGTCGCCGAACCGGGAAACCGGCGTTTCGACGTCCTTCGCTCGCCCGACGAACCGGACCGCTTCGTTCTCTACGAGGCCTA
>JAJDOJ010000234.1 GCA_022340215.1 Gammaproteobacteria bacterium | reverse complement strand
CCGAAGGCGCGCACGATGTCCGCCTGTTTGGCATTGCCGTTGACACAGAACTGGGCGGTGATCATTTGGAAAGAGGCCCGGTCCTGTTCAGCGTGAACGAACACCGGCATGCTGCCGTTGAAGTAGGTCACGCGTCCATCCCGTTTGCCGAACGCCAGCACGGCGGTAATGGGGGTGACGCCCTCGGGGAAGATCGGCAACTGGATTTGCGGCATCGGCCCTTTCGGCAGAACTCACGAATCTGTTGCTCGCTTCCTGGCTCCTGATGACCGAAGTCATTCGACGGGAATCCGAGTACGACGAGTCCTCTGTCCTTGTACTTTTCGTAAAGCCTTTCGAGCGCCTCATATTGGGGCGTGAATGCGCATTTGCTCGCCGTGTTGACAACCAGAACCACCTTGCCCGAATAGTCATTGCACAGGTTCACGGGCTCGCCGCTGACCAGTTTATCCACGTCGTGATTCAGCAGCTTGCTGCAACCGATTTGTAGGGGGCCGGTGTCCGCGCAGGCCCCGGTTGTCATCAGAGTAAACAAAAGCGCCAGCACGTATTTTGCAGACATGTTGAACCCTTTACGTATTCACAGGTTGAATGCTGGATCTTCGAATAGATACGTGTGACACGGGTATCGGATCAGTTCTGTCTTCTCTATCTGTCAGGTAATTCCCTGTAGATCAATACTGTGCCATTGGTTTTGTGTCGTCTTGCTACGTGGCTTATCCTGGATTCAGAAACGGCTGCAGGACTCGCTGCGTATGTATCTTCGCGCCGAGACGACTGAGCAGCATGTAAAGACCTCCCAGTTTGCGGTGCAGATACAGCACGTCGAGCGGGGGGATTCGCGCCGATTTTTCACGCAATCGCATTTTCAGGACGACCTCGCTCATGCGTTCGACCAGGTTCGATGAGCCCACTGTGTACGGCTGTTGCTTAGCGCGTAGTGGTTCAGTAGCGGTCCGCAGGAGTGCGACGATGTTGGACCGGTAATGCTGTGGGTCGTCCTCGCTCATGTATCCGACCTTGCTGGCAGCGGTCTCTACGTCGGAATCGGCGCCGTCATAACAGGCATGAAGCAGAGCCTTCAGGCTATGTTTTCGAACAGGCGAGTACTGCCGTGTCGCCCCAAAATCCAGAAGCTGTAACTGTTGTCTGCCTCGGTGATACCGGTAGTTGGCGAAGTTCGGGTCGGTCTGCACGAGCCCCCAACAGAATACTTCGGACAAGCCGAGTTCCAGTAATGCCGATCCGGCGGAGTCGCGGAGTGCCTGTTCCATCTCAAGAAGTACCTCGATCGGTTCACCGTCCAGATATCCCATGGTCAGTACCTCGGGCGTGGTCAGATCCCTGACAACGGACGGTAATTGGAACCGATGATCGTCCGACAGCAGGGCCTGGAACCGCTCCAAGTTCCGCGCTTCCTCTAGATAATCGGCCTCAAAATGGAGTTCTCTCTTGGCCTCCTCCAGAAGTGCAGTGAGATCAAAGTCCTCAGGCAGCAAGCCGGTAAGGCGAAGCAGGGTAGAGACATTGTCGATATCGCTGTCGATGCTCTCCCGAATGCCGGGATACTGGATCTTCACGGCAACATGCCCTCCCGTATCGAGGGTCGCTTTGTGAACCTGGCCAATCGATGCGGCAGCGATGGGTGTGAATGAAAATCGCCGAAAGTCCCTGTCCCAGTTTTCGCCCCATGCGTGGTTGAGTACCTGCGCGACTTGCCCAAGTGGCATGATGTGGGCATTGTCACGAAGGCGCGCAAGTGTGTGCGATAGCGCCGGCGGAAGGATTTCGCCGGCCTCGAGTGAGAGCAGTTGACCGATCTTCATCGCTGCACCACGCATTTCCGACAGGCGGTTGGCGAGTCGCTGTGCGTTGGCAGACGTGAGCAGCAGTTCTCCGAACGACGGGCGTGCTCCCCGGACGAACTGCCGGGCACCCTCGCCGAGCGCACCGCCGGCGATGCTTCCGGCGAGTCGGCCTAGCTGGGTGAGGCGACCCAGACGCGATGCCGTGACGGGTAACTCGGGATTCGTCATGCGGATTCCCTGATTGCAGGCTTCAGATAGCGAAGATTGTCGACAGAAAAGGTTTTCGGAGTGATGCCCAGCGAAAGGAGTGCGTCTGGCCCACAGGTATTGCCCTCCATGAGCATCTTCAACTGATCACGCGTGATCGGGAAAGAATCGAAGCGGTCCAGCAGGGACGCAACGGCCGAGACACCGACAGCAGGAGCCGCGACCATCGTCTTCTTCCGGCCGACCGCGGCCGCGATGGCCTGGATGATGGCGCGCCAGCTTAACGCTCTCGGTCCACCGAGCTCCAGCACCTGACCATAGGTCGCAGGCTGGTCCAGAGAGGCCACGAACGCTCGCGCGACGTCCTCTACGTGTACCGGCGACAGCTGGAACTGCCCGGCGTTGTGCGGCAGAAACCCGCTGTAGAAAAGGGGGGCGGGCAGGGGCGGCAGAATGATGTCTTGTAGCAACTGTGTCGCGAACTCGGAGTGTCCGCGAGGTTCTCCGAAGATCACCGAAGGTCGGAACACAGTCCATTGGAGCCCAGTCGAGGCAAGGTAGCGCTCAGCTTCGAACTTGTATCGCTGATACGCCGTTCCGTCGTGCCTGACGCCATTGGCGCTCATCAGTAGAAATCTTCCAACTCCAGCGGCCACGGTGGCATCCATCGCACGTTTTGCGTGCTCGTAATGCAGCTTTCGGAATGTGATTCTGCGATCTGGAAATTCACGCAGAATGCCGATGTTATAGATCACAGCTTCCGCATCGGTAAGCATGCTCGCTACAGCCCTTTTATCGTCCATGTCACCGGACACGATCATGCAGTTTTCGGGGTGCCTGAGCTTGTGCTCGCTGCCGTTGCGAACCAGGAGCACCGGATGCCTATCCGAGGCGATCAGTGCATCGACCAGGTAACTGCCGACGAAGCCGGTACCACCGAAAATTGCAATGCGAGATCTGATGCTCATCGTATTAAGGCGTGTCTTTACCGAACAGAATCGGGAGGTTCGAACCGAATTTTATCGTCATCGTCAGGACTCGAGGTCTCTGTGTGAATACAGGCGGCGCCCTCGCAACGGTTGCTGACTCGCCACCTAGCAAACCTCGTGTAAGCGAGATCGATGATAGGAATGACCCTTGTCATGCGCATCACACGCGCAAGCCATCGGTAAGTGGGAAGATGCGACCACAATTCGGCGAATCCCCAGGCACCGGTCTGCCAATGGCCGTCTCGATCCAGCACATGAAACCGTGCCATCGCTCGCTCTCGGGTCAGGCCGCGGGCGGACAGCAGGTGTTCCTCTTTGGTGATATCCACCCATTCGATTCGATCGGCTCCACGAAGGCGTCTGTAGTGCCGGATCTCACGCCGGCAGAGGGGACATTCGCCGTCGAAGAAAACTATCGGCATTGCCGACGCGACCGGCCTGAGGCATTCTGGTGTCGAATCTTTCGAATGAGGCGTCTTCATCTTGGCCTGAGAGTTTCAATTGAATCGGCGTAGTGTGCCGATACCGCCGTCGACGTGAATGATCTGGCCCGTCATCCATGACGACTCCGGAGAAAGAAGAAATCTGGCGACACCGGCAAGGTCAATCACCTGGCCAATGCGCTCCATGGGATGCCGCGAGGCGGCGGCCTGCCGCAACCGTTCGTTGCGCAAGATCCCTGAGGCAAGGGGTGTGTCAGTCACCGACGGTGCGATCGCATTGACACGGATCTTCGGGGCGAATTCTGCCGCGATGGAACGGGTGAGGCCCTCCAGAGCACCTTTGGCAGCGGAGACAGAAGCGTGCATTGGCATTCCTGTCGTGACAGCAACGGTTGAGAACAGAACTACACTGGGGTCGGACGAGGATTTTAATGCCGACAGGGTTGACCTCAGAGCACGGATCGCACCGAAAAGGTTGATCTGCAGGTCCTCGAGAAACATCTGGTCTGTGAGCTGGGGAAAGGGCATCAACCGGATGGTGCCCGGGCAGTAAACCAGTCCATCCAGACGCGTGGGAAGGGCCTCGGTCGGAAGATCGCCGGTAGCCGCATCCCACTCGATATGCGTCGTTCCGAGTGGCGCATTCGCCGCGCGTGACGCCGTCCAGAGTTCGAAGTCATCGCACAGTGCTTCTGCCAACGCACGTCCCACGCCCCGAGTGGCGCCCACGATCAGGATATTTCTCATCCCGTCCTCCGAAAATCTCAGGTTCCGGCAATGGCCTCGGTCGGCCCTTCCCGGGTGGGCCGCGCGGAGTCCGCCTTGTTCAGCGATGCGAACGCCTCCATCGCGTGTTGTCGCGACGTTGCCGGGTCAACAACCGGTTCAGGGTAAGTCTCGCCGAGTACGACGTTCGCTTCCTCGAGTACGTCCGCGGGTGCCTGCCACGGACTGAAGAGGTACTTGTCCGGCAGGCGGGCGAGTTCCGGTACGTGGCGACGCGTGTATTCCCCGGTGGGGTCGAACTTATGACCTTGAGTAACGGGATTGAATATCCGGAAGTAAGGTGCCGCATCGGCCCCGGAGCCGGCAATCCATTGCCAGCCAGCGCTGTTGTTGGCGAGGTCGGCGTCGATGAGGCAGTCGTTGAACCAGGCTGCACCGTGACGCCAGTGCAGCATCAGGTTTTTCACGAGAAAGGATCCGACCACCATACGAACTCGGTTGTGCATGTATCCGGTGTTCCAAAGCTCACGCATTCCAGCGTCGACCAGGGGGACGCCGGTTTGCCCTCTGCACCAGGCCTCGAGGTGCCGCGTGTCGTCTCGCCAGGGAAAACTGTCGAATTTCGGCTGCAGGTTTCGATCTGGGAGAACGGAAAAGTGAAAGAGAAGATGATACGAGAACTCCCGCCAGGCAAGTTCGCTGCGGAAATGCTCCCGATCTTCGTCTTCTGGCTGTGAACCCAGAGAATGCCAGACCTGGTTAGGGGAGATCTCGCCGAAGTGCAGATGTGGTGAGAGCCGCGAAACATGGTGACCGGCAGGGAAGTCCCGCCCCTTGCGGTATCCCGGAAGTCCCTTCCTGATAAAATGTCGCAGCCTCTCACGTGCGGGTTCTTCGCCGATCCGCCAGTGTGGTTCGAGTTTCCGGTCCCAGTGTACCAGCGGAATCAGACCCAGCGATTCGGCACGTACCCGGCCCCCCTGATCGATATGTGTATGTAGATTGTCCGGCTCAGGAAGCGGCTCGCGCAGACCAACGCTTTTCGGGTAGCACCTGCGATAAAACTGGGTGAAAATCCGATAAGGCGAGCCGTCCTGCTTCACGTTCTCCCAGGGCTCGCGGAGGAGTGAACCGTTGAAACTTTTCACCCTGATGCCACGGGCTTTCAGCACTTCCTTGATCTTGCTGTCGCGTACCGTTTGCCAGGGCTCGTAGCACCGGTTCCAGTAAACTGCGTCCACCTGGTATCGATCGGCGATGTCAGTCAGGACATGGATAGGATCATCGTGATAGAGATTGAGCGCGCCATCCAGCGATCGATCCAAGGCTGAGAGCGAGTGAAAAAGCCACCAGCGACTCGCGGCGCCCATCCGGTGCTTTCCGGGGTTGACATCGTCGAGTATGAAGACCGGCAGGATTGTATGGTGTCCTGAGGCCTCGTACAGCGCCGGATTGTCCGCAAGGCGCAGATCCTGACGAAACCAGTGAATATTGATCCGATGTGCCATGGCGGGTTCGAGGTGTCGCTACTTGCGGAAGGTGGTGGATACCTTCTGACCTACGTCAGATATCCGGGACTGGATCTGTCGATCCGCGCCCGGCCGGAAGTTGGTCATACGCCGCAAACACGTTGGCACGCCCAATACCTTGCCGATCCGGCGGATCCTGCCTCTTCCAATAGAGATTCGTCCCTCTCTACCGGAGCGGGAAACACGGCCTCTGTACGCTCTACTAAACTTGGCTTTGACGCTGGGTGATTGGGACATGTCGACATCGCAATAGCCGGTTAGTGGCCTGACCGGACAATTTATCGGGATCTGGTTCGTGAAATGAAGCTCGTCAGCAACACCGGCGCAGAGCGTGTCATCGATTTGATCCGGCCCTGGCTCGAGCGGGGTCACGCGATCGATATGGTGACACCCGCGTTCTCCCTCTTCGCATTCGCGGAACTGGCCAAGTCACTGTCCGGGTTGAGAAAGGCCCGCCTGGTGTTACCTCCTGAGGAAGATCAAATCGCTCTGCTGGGATCTCCCGGAGACCGGGGTGCCCGTAACCGGTTACAGACCCACTGGCTGGCGCGATGCTGCACCGAATGGATGAATGAAAAGGTAGAGCTGCGGCGGGCGGACGGAGCCGTACCGCAGGGCGCCGTCGTGCTCCGGGACAAGAATTCGGAGCCCCGGCAGGGTTTTCTGGGGTCTTTCGCGTTCACGACCGATGGTCTCGGCCTCACGCCTGGCAATCCGCTCAGCCTGATTCAGGCCTCCGACACACCGGAGGAGAGCCGTTTTCTCGGTGGCTGGTTCGACACACAGTGGCACGCGCTGAAATCGGACACTGAGGCGCGGGACCGGACAATCGCGGCGTTGCGCTCACTGGCCGCACATCGTGACCCCTTCAGTATCTATGTGCTGATGCTCTATCACTTGTTTCTGGACACCGGCGAGGACCTCGACGAGGAGCGCATCGTCAAATCGGCGACCGGCATACGGAATACGGTGGTGTGGAACAAGCTCTACCGGTTCCAGCGCGATGGTGTCGTAGGCGCTATCGACAAACTCGATCGCTTCGGCGGTTGCATCATCGCCGACAGCGTGGGTCTCGGAAAGACCTTCGAGGCGCTGGCCATCATCAAGTATCATGAGCTGCGCAACGATCGCGTCCTGGTGCTCTGCCCGAAACGCTTGCGCGACAACTGGACGTTATACAGGTCCAACGATCGCCGAAATATCCTGGCCGCGGATCGACTCAACTACGACGTGCTCAATCACACCGACCTGTCACGAGACGGCGGGCTGTCCGGGGACATCGATCTTGTGCACGTGAACTGGGGCAACTACGACCTCGTCGTCATCGACGAATCCCATAACTTCCGCAACAAGAAGACGCCACGCCACGGCGGGGAAACCCGTTACGACCGCCTGATGCGCAGGATCATTCGGGAAGGCGTCAAGTCGCGAGTCCTCATGCTCTCGGCGACGCCGGTCAACAACCGGATGGCCGACTTGCGCAACCAGATCGCCTTCGCCACGGAGGGGGACGATACGGCATTGCTGGATCACGGGATCTCGAGTATCGATGCGACCACGCGTCTGGCGCAAAAGCAGTTCAACCGCTGGCTCGATCTAGACGAAACTGAGCGCTCGCCGTCGCGCCTGGTCGAGATGCTCGGGTTCGACTATTTCACGCTGCTCGACCGTCTGACCATCGCCCGTTCGCGCAAGCACATCGAAAAGTACTACGGCACCGCCGAGACCGGCCGTTTCCCGGATCGTTTACGGCCCATCAAGTTCAAGGCCGACGTGGACCTGGCCGGCCAGTTCCCCTCGATCCGTGACATCAATCTCGACATACGCCGTCTCAACCTCGCTGCCTATGCGCCCTTGCGCTACGTGCTATAGATCTCAAGAAAAAGATTTTGGAAAAGCACGATATATCCGGATCTTACGAAAGGCCTAGACAACCAGGAAACGAAATAGTAACGTAACGTGGGGATCTCCGAAAAAACAGGGGGTCCACCACATGTTAAACTTTTAT
>JAJDOJ010000233.1 GCA_022340215.1 Gammaproteobacteria bacterium | reverse complement strand
GAGGAAATCCTCAACGAGACCAACATCCACTTCTACAACCAGATGACCGCCGCGAGCGCCGCGGACATCACGGTGGACATTACGGCCAACGACATCCCGCTGACCGATCTGAAGGATCTGGGTTACAGCAAGGCCGCGGAAGCCGGGCGGAATACCATCTTCATCGGCGCGGGTTCAATCGACGACGTCGACTTCGATGCCGACCGCTCGGACAACAATGTGCGCGTGGCCTCGGGCACGCACCAGCTCAGACAGGCCCGGAACTACACTGTGGTCGCCCTAGGGGATGTCCCCAGCGACACGACGAGGATCGAGGCCTTCGAGCAGCTCCGGAACCCCGCCGGCGCCAACCGCGTCTCGATCCGGTTCATCAATGCGCTGGCGAACCAGGACGTGGCGTTGAGCGGCGACGTGACGATCCCCGAACTCAAGTTCGGATCGGCCAGCGGATATCAGGAGATCAGCGTGGCCAACGGTGTTACAGTGGAGGTCGCACCGCTGGGTGGGATACCGGTCCCGGACGTCAGGTGCAATCCGGCACCCACCGCGCAGAGGAGCTACGATGCCATCCTCGCTTTTGACGATTTCGACGGTACCGGCATCGCCCTGTTCTGCCACGAGAACAAGGACAGATGACCTGACTTCGCGGAATCTACGTCGAGCCCAGTTTCAGCGCCAGTGGCATGCCGGATCCGCTTCGCTTGATCCGACCTACGGTTTTTCCGTGCTTTCAGTGAGTCATGACATCGCGTAGGGTGGAACAAGCGCAGCGGTTCCACCGTAGCCCGCCGTTGGCTACGTCCAGGGCGCCGGGGTGAAATCCGGCGCCACCGCATCGAGCCCACCGACGCTGGCAGCCAAACGGCCCTCGACGTCGACGGCGCCCACGCCCATGGGGGCGGCACGATCGGCCACAGGACGCGCGCTCTTGCTTCGGCAGAATCGCCGCAGTTGGCTTGCTTCCGATTGAATTCCGGAGGTTTTTCGCCAGACCCTTACAAGAAAACCGCGGGGCCGAGATCAGGTCCTCTGAAGGAATAGTCACCCCAGCAGGGCAACGAGCGAGCGTTACCGGTGAGTCGGGTCAGCGCAACGTACACCGGCGCGTCGGCGTCAACCTGCAGTCATCTCACAAGGACGGGGAACGCAGGACCATCAGTTTCTCGACCTGCATGTCCCTGAATGTGTAGGGGATGCCGCCGACCCCGTAGCCGGACTCACGCAGACCCGCGAAGGGCATCCAGTCGACACGAAACGCGGTGTGGTCGTTGATCATGACCGCGGCGGCGTCCAGCCCCCGGAAACAGCGCATGGCGGTGTCGATGTCCCGGGTCAGCACCGCCGCCTGAAAGGAAAACGGCAGGGCGTTCGCTCGCGCGAGGGCCTCGTCGACATCCTCGTAGCCGTACACGCAGATGACCGGACCGAAGACCTCCCGGGTGCTGACCTTCGCCTGCGCCGGGGGGTCCTGCAGGACCGTACAGGCGTAGGTGCTGTCGGACAGCCGCCTGCCGCCACCGCGCAATACGGCCCCCCCGTCGGTGGCCTCCTCGACCCAGGCCGCGACCCGCTCGACCTCACGGTGACGTATCAGTGGCCCGACCTCGGTCTGCGGCAAGGTCGGATCGCCTATTTCCATGCTCTTGCCGAGCGCCGCCAGACGCTCGGCGACGGCTTCGACGATCGAGGCATGCGCGAATACGCGTTGCACCGAGACGCAGACCTGACCCGCGTGGTAGAAGCCACCCTTGGCAAGGAGCGGCAGGGTGTCGTCGAGATCCGCATCGGGCGCGACGATGACCGGCGCCGCGCCGCCATGCTCCAGGGCGCAGCGCGCACCGGGTGCGAGTTTCGAGCGCAACATCCAGCCGACCGCGGCACTGCCGATGAAGCTCAGGAAACCGACGCGGGGATCGGTGGCCAACCGCTCCGCCAGGGTCTGATCGTCCACCACCACCGCCTGGCAATAGCCTTCCGGCAGTCCCGCCTCCAGCAGGATCCGCACGAAACGGAACCCCGACAACGGTGTCGCCTCGGCCGGCTTGACGATCACCGGGCACCCGGCGGCGATGGCCGGACCCACCTGGTGAACGATGAGGTTCAGCGGATGATTGAAGGCGCTCAACGCCACGACCACGCCGATCGGTTCCCGGGTGGTCATCGCCAGGCGGTGCGCCGAGGCCGCATTGAGATTCATCGGGATCTCCGTCCCGCCTTCCCTGCGCAGGCACTCGACGCAACTCTTCATCCCGTCGATGGCGCGTGCCACCTCGACCCGGGAATCGATCAGGGGCTTGCCGCCCTCACGCGCGGCCTCCAGGGCAAGTTCCTCGGCGCGGCCGCGCACGATTTCCGCGGCCCGCTCCAGGATCTCGATCCGTCGTGAAGGAGGCAACCAGCGCCGCCGGTCGCGGAAGATCCGCCAGGCGGTTTCCAGGGCGGTCTCCGCCCCGGCGTCATCCAGTGCGGAGACGGTGGCGATCTCGCCGCCATCCCAGGGGGCGGTCACCGTGATGCGGCGGCTGCCGGCAAGCCCGGGACCGATCAATTCGAAGTGCTCTGTCATGGGACTGAACTCGCGGTTGTCAGAAGGTTCGAGTAACGGCGATCGGCTGGTTAAACCGCCCGAAACCTGTGCCGGAATCCGACCGGTCGATCCATGCCGGGCCGGCGGTGGAAACATAGTAGACGACGCGTCAGAAACCGAGGCCGACCCCGATACCGAATTGTATGTTCGACAGCGCGCGGCTCCGTTCCCTGGGCCACAGGTATACCTTGTCCGGACTCAGCAGCGGATAGGTGTAGTCGGTCTCTCCAATCTTGCCTGCTACCGTTTTCCCGACCGTTCCCAGAACGGTGACGATCCGCCCTTCGGTATAATCGGCGGGTTCCAGATATCCGGCATACACGACAATGAAGCGACCCAGGGGATCAGAGTCGCGTATCGGGCGCTGCCTGCCATCGAGCGGATAGGCCAGTACCTCCAGGCGTGTATCGTTCTCGAGGTTGGTCGTTTTCAGTATCGCACCGCCCCATAGCACCGATCGGTTCGCCACGATCTCCTGCTCAGCCACTGCGGCCCTCGGTGTCAGGGCACGATCCACCCCGCTCACATCGAATTTCGGGCTGCTTGCACACCCGGTAAACAGTACCGGGAAGAGGATGATCAGGATAAGACGGTTCATCGTCGCTCACTCAGGGCTTGGAGGTATCGAAGATATCAGGTAGACCAGGATGCCGAACAGCACACCTCTTAAAGTATACGGCCGGGGGAGCGAACTCCCCATCGCACCGGATGCGGATCCGGCATCTCCCCTATCCTCCATTCGAAGGATTTCACTCTGCGAGCGACAACGGGACTGAGAAAAGTATTGTCTGAAAATAAGGTTCGCTACGTGCCTGCCTTCACCAGAATTCCCCATCTGATGGCACGCTATACGGGACAGACGAGACTGCCCATCATTTCGGTAAGTTTCATGTTCTCCTCATAGTCGACCGGGCAATCGATCACCACGACCGTGTCGTCCGCGATCGCCCTGCGAAGTATGGGCGCCAGGTCGCCGGCCGCGTCGACACGGTATCCCTTCGCCCCGAAGCTCTCGGCATACTTGACGAAGTCCGGATTGGTGAAATCGATGTGGCTCTCGCGGCCGAATCGCCGTAGCTGATGCCAGCGAATGAGACCGTACTTCGAGTCGTTCCAGATCAGGATCACGATGGCGGTGCCCAGGCGCAATGCGGTCTCGATCTCCTGGGAGTTCATCATGAAGCCCGCATCGCCGGTGACGGTGACCACCGTCGCGTCCGGCTTGACGAGTTTGGCGGCGATGGCCCCGGGGACCCCGATCCCCATGGAGGCGAAACCGTTGGAGATGATGCAGGTGTTGGGCCGCTCCGCCTCGTACATCCGCGCCACCCACATCTTGTGGGCGCCCACGTCCGAGATCACGATGTCCTCCGGCTCGAGGACCTTGCGCAGATCGCTGAGGATCCGCTGCGGCCTGACCGGAAAGCCGTCGTCCTCGACGTGGGCGCGGATCTCCTCGACGATCGTCTGGCGCAGGCTCCCGGCGTAGTAGGTCTCGTGCCGGGCCGCACGCGCGGCGATTCGTTCCAGGGAGCTGCCGATATCCCCGATCACCCCGGCCGCGACGATGTAGTGTTCGTCGACCTCGGCTGGACTCATGTCCAGATGGACGATCCGCTTTTCCCGGTCCGGGTGCCACAGGTGCGGAGGGTATTCCACCATGTCGTAACCCACGCAAAGCACCACGTCCGCGCGGTCGAAACCGCAGGCGACGTAGTCCTTTGCCTGCAGGCCGACGGTGCCGAGCGAGAGTTCGTGCGAGAACGGGATGACGCCCTTGGCCATGAAGGTCGTCGCCACCGGGATGTTCAGCGTCTCGGCGAAGCGCACCAGGGCGTCCGACGCGCCCGCGCGGATCACGCCGTTTCCCGCCATGACCAGCGGATACCGCGCCCCGTCGATCAAGGCGGCGGCCTGCTCGATCTTCTCCTCCCGGGCAAGCGGCGCCAGGGGATGCTGGACCTTCAGCGGGGCCTTGCCCTCGACGTTCTCGGTCGCGATGTTTTCGGGAAGGGCGATGAAGCTGCCGCCGGGCTTCTCGGTCTGGGCGTCCTTGAAGGCCTTGCGCACGATCTCGGGAATGATCCCCGGCTCACGCACCTGCACGCTGTACTTGGAGATCGGCTCGAACAGGTTGACCAGATCCAGTACCTGGTGGCTCTCCTTGTGAATGCGTGTGGTGGCACCCTGCCCCGCGATCGCGACGATCGGGGCGCGGTCCATGTCGGCGTCGGCGAAACCGGTCACCAGGTTCGTCGCACCGGGTCCGAGTGTAGCCAGACAGACACCCGCCCTGCCGGTCAGCCGGCCATAGACGTCGGCCATGAAGGCCGCGCCCTGCTCATGGCGGGTCGTGATGAAACGGACCTTCGCCGACAGCAGGGCATCCATCACGTCGAGGTTCTCCTCCCCCGGTATCCCGAAGATGTACTCGACGCCCTCGTTTTCCAGGCACTGCACGAACAGTTCCGCGGCTCGCATCGGTTTCCTCCAGTCCGAACGGGGTTTCGATTGTAGACCTGAAGCTGGAGCGGTTCGATATTCGTACCGACGCGCGTTCCCGCTCCAACCGTTTGGATTTCATAAGACAGCCTTGGCTGGACGCGACCGATCGGCTGCGCGAGTCGATCGGTCACCGATCCGGGGTTCCCGGAGGAGATTCGCGTATCGGGTCAATCTCCACCGGCCCCTGAACACGTACCGCGGCGGGATCCGTGGTGCCCCACCAGTTGCCCGGCACCGCCAGCGGTTCATCGGTATCGCGATTCTTGAGGTCCCATTTGCCGTTGCCGTAGAGTCCGTTGTCCTGGAGCATGACCTGCGTATCGGTAAACTGCGCACCACCGGCATCGTTCTCCGACAACACGCAGCGCCGTGCCTCGACGATCGAGCCGCGAGCCGACAGACCGGCCTTGCTTGAAGCGCGGATCACAGTATCGTTCAGGGTCAGTGCGGCGTCTTCCGCGACCACGCCCCATTCGTTGCCTTCGATCAGGCCGTGGTCGATTCGTACCCTGGCGTTTCGGGCGTTGACCCCGAACTGCGCGCCCCGGATCTCGGCGTGGACCAGACGGCTCTCGTCGAGGGTCCGATCGAAAAAGATTCCCTTCCACGGGCGATCGCCAGCGGCCGAGAAACGCACCGGCCGCTCCGGTTCGCCCTCAACGTCCAACGCGCCCTTGACGACGAGTCCCAGCTCCTGAAACCAGATTGACGTGCCGGGCTCGACCGTCAGGGTGGCCTCAGGGGCGATGACGGTCAACTGCGATGCGAGATAGGGGCCCTGTGCCTCCGTCAGATGGGTGTCTTCGGCGATGAGGGGTGGCAGCGGCGTCGGTGTCGCCAGTGTGACCGGTGCGAGCACATCGATCCAGCGGCTCTCGGCGCCATCGCGACTGACGAGCCGCCCCACTAGCTCGCTCCGAAATTCGCGATCGCCAGGCTGCACCACGTATTCGCCCGCGTAGATACCGCGCTGACGCTCGTCCAGCGGCAGATCGCGAATCGCCTCGGAGATGTCCCAGGCGCCGCTCGCTCCCGGATCGCCGACCAGCACCGCGCGCAGCGTATCTCCTGGGACCAGGAGCCTGCCGGCCCCGCTGTGGACCATCAGGCTGATCGCTGGCGGCGGTGGCGCCGGTGTTTCCGGATTGGGCATGGAGTCCACCAGATCCAGGCACAGCTTGGCGGCCACCTGGACCGACTTGCTCCTCACATGACTGATGTAGGTCGAGATCACGGTCGTCGCGATCCCGGTGAGCGACAGGGGGACGCCGCCGCGGCGATCGTGGGCGTTCTCTTCCCTCTGCCAGAGGACGTCGCCGCTTTGGCAGTGATACAGCGACGCGTTGAGTCCGACCTGGGTGTCGGTATAGACGAGTGCATAGAGCTTGCCGAACGCGGTCACGCGCCCGGTGATCAGGCCATCCACACCAAGGTACTGACAGATTTCCTGCAGTGGCATCTCGGCCGTGTCGCCCTGGACAGCGGACAACAGGTCACGCTTGGCCAGAACCTCATCCACCGTGTAGAGTTCCACGTCATGGTAATTCAGGGAACTCAGGTAGTTGTAGAACACCTTGCGCACGACGGTCGCAGCCTCCGGATCGCTCGTGTCGTTTGCAAAGGGAAGCACCGCGACCCGGGTGGGCAGGGGCCCGGCGGGCTCGTCGCCGGATGCCGCCCCGGTATCCGGTCCCGGCGTACTGCATGCAAACAACAAACAGGCAAGCACGGAAGCAGCGAACGGCTGCCGGAATCTCCGGCACTGGCGGATTGGCCTCACCACGGGGTCTCGGACTCCGCTGTGCCGTCTTCCCCGTCATCGAACAGGTAGTCCATGATCCAGCTCGATTCCACACCCGACTCGTCCAGCAATTGCCTTACCCGCTCCTGCCGCGCCCTGGCCTGTTCACCCGGATCACGGTCGGTACGGTCCGTCGTCTGCGCCTCGGCGTTACCGGGAGCGACGGCACAGGTCGCGACGCGCTCCCGCACCGCGGGATCGTCGGGTTGGATGAGCAGGTAACGCTGGAAGTAGACCCTCGCTTTCGCGGCCTCGCCGGCCTGACAGAATCGCTCGCCCTGGCTCCGGTAGAAACCCAGCATTTCCGCGATCCGTAGCTGTGCAACCCGATTCCGGGGATCGAGCGACAATACCGTGCGGTAGATGGAATAGGCATTGGCGTCGGCGGGGGTGAGGTACTGTTTCCGCTGAAAATAGTCATCCGCCTGGCGCAACAGCTCGGTCACGGAACGGTCCTCGTCCGCGGGATCGGCCTTGACACGCTGCACCCCGGCCCAGAGCGCGCTGAGTGCCTGCTGGGCCTCGCCGTAGCGCGCGGAGTCAGCGCCGATGGCCAGGTATTCTCGAATCGCCTTGCGGGGTTCGTCCTGCGACGCGAACCACTGCCCCTGGGCGAATCGCACCTCATCGAGCAGTTCCCAGAGCGGCTCGGTCTCGACGGCGGCCCCATGCTGCTTGAGGTGGGAGACGATCAGGGATTCGGCGTCGGGGAGGTGCGACTCCCCTTTGAGTTTCCGCGCCCGCTCAAGTACCGACCCGGCCATTAGTGTCTGCACCTCGCCCGCCAGATCGGCCGGCGGGTCGGCATCCAGCACCTGATCCAGCACGCGCATCGCCGGGTCGTGCGCGTCCCGGGCGAGCATCTGGCGGGCCTCTCCAATCCGGCTTTCCAGTTGCCAGGGACGGTAGACGTACTCGTGGAGGAGGAATGCCGCCATGGCGAGCATCAGCAGTACGGTTGCCAGGACCACGATCCGGGGGGGACCCCTGCGCTTCACCACGACCTGTGTCTCTATGGGACGCTCGTCCCCGGCACGCTCGGAGGCAAAGGTGAACAGGTAGTCACCGACCTGCAGGGTGTCCCCACGGAAGAGCCTCGACTCGTTGACGATGACCTCGTTGACCAGAATGGGATTGGTTCCGGACAACCCGACCGCGAAATATCCGTCTTCGCGCCGCACCACCGCAGCGTGAAGCCGTGAGACCGTGTCGCCCCCCAGCCGGATCGCGCACTGCTCGCCGCGGCCGATGGTCACCCGAGGCGTATTCAGGGTAAAGACCTTCGGTGTCCCTTCTGCCTGTTCGAGCACCAGCCGGGGACCGAGACGCTGTTCGGCGATCCGTGGCGCCAGACGGGTCGCCTCGTTGAGTGACGCCGCGCAGGCCTCGCCGGTCGGCGCCGCTTCGCTCTCCCGCCGGTCCTGGGGCCTCGCCGATTCGAAACGCAGGGAGAAGGGATCGATGCGCAGACGGTCACCGTCGTAGAGACGCGCCTCGCGAACCGCCGCGTCGTTCACCTCCAGTGTGTTGGTACCGGACAACAGCTCCACATGGAAGCCATCGTCGCGCCGCTCGAGCGCGACGTGACGGCGGGAGACGCGTGGATCGTCGAGCGGCAGGGCGCATTCCGCGGCACGACCGATGATCACGCGATCGCTGCTCAGTTCGAGGGACGCGCCGGTCTGCGGGCCGTCGATGACGGCGAGCCTCGGCCAGGTCGCGCAGAACACGGTCCTGTCGGGGTCCTCAGCGGGCCGTAATCGCGTTTCGTCGTCATCGCTCGAGATGCCGATCGTGTAGACCGTATCCCCGAAGCGAATCCGGTCGCCGGCCGTCAGCACCTGACGCTGAACGGCGACCTCGTCGATCTCGACGGGATTTCGACCGAGATTCTCGATCAGATAACCTTCGTCTGTCAGCGAGACCCGCGCCTGATGCCGTGAAACCCGGGCATCGTCCACATGGAATTCGCTGTCCTCGGCCCGCCCGATCGTGAATGCCGGCTGGTCGAATTTCAGCGCGAGGCCCGCTTGACCCTCGGGTGTGAAGACGATCTGTGGCAAGCCGCCCTCCCGCTCGCGTCAATGCACGCGGGGCCGGATTGCAATGGTGGTCAACCACTTCCCTCGGGTCAGAAGACCACACACTTTCCCGTCACCAACTCAGTCCGACTCCGTTGACCGGAATGGATTGAACACCCGGACGCCGCCAAAATCCATCCCGTCCTGAAGGTCCTCGGAAAGCACGGTATCGCAATCCGCCGCACGGGCCGCTTCAATAATTGCCGCGTCCCAATACGAGATCTCCCACCGCGATCGCGTCACGAGCGCGTTCCTGAGAATCGATACGGATACCTCCTGCACGCGGAATCTCAACCACGATTCGATCAGCGCCACGGCCTGTTCGTGCATCAAACGATCCGGTTTGGAGATCCGAGTCGCCTGTGCATAGAAATCCTGCAGAACCTGCACGGAGAGAGCGAGATCCTCCGAATCGAGGATCGCCAGCGCACGTTCCGCCTTCTGCCGCTCTCCGTTCGCCGTGCTGATCGCATACAGCAGAACGTTGGTATCAACGAACCGCACGGTCGTGGACATCCTCGCGATTCAGACGGTCGCCGGCCCGAAAAGCTTGGATCGATTCGATGGTCCGCTCTTGCAGCCGTTTACGTCGTTCGAAATCGCTCTCGCCTTCGGCGAACTCGATCAGGAATCGGCGCACCAACGCCGAAATCGAAGTCTCCTGCTCCGCCGCCCTGATACGAGCGCGTCGATGGACTTCATCAGGCACTGTGACTGTGATATTTTTCATATGCACATTATCACAGGGGGAGCTGAGGCACTCAAGCGGGTAAACCACCGCAATCGTACCGCAGGCAACAGCATGGCGCGCAGTTCGCCTTCAGATAAATCTGTCGTCCGGCCGGACGTACCTCATCTGCCTGTTTTGATGGGCGTGCGGTTCTGGCACGACTCTCAATCCGGTGTAAACGATAATCAAGCTCCAGATTCAGCCCGAAAAATCTGCGCGCCCGAGATTTTGGGTCTTTTACGGGGCGTTCAATGGGATCAGACTCGATTGATAGC
>JAJDOJ010000232.1 GCA_022340215.1 Gammaproteobacteria bacterium | reverse complement strand
ATACAGCCCGGTTCTGCTCGAGACCTTTGTTGAGAAGCCACGCTTCCGGGGCACCTGCTACAAGGCCGCCAACTGGATCTATCTGGGACAAACCAAAGGCCGAGGAAAGCTCGGTCCCGCCGACAAACAGAGCGTGCCGATCAAAGACCTATGGGTTTACCTCCTGGATCGACGCTTCCGAGACACGCTTACTGGCTGATTTATTTGCAGATGGGCACGCCGAATATTTACCCATGAGGCATGCCAACTTGTTAATCCGTGGAGGTTTTTTCTTAAGGTAGCAGTATTGGAGTCTGACCCCATTGATTCGCATGGTGTAGAACAAACTGCATCAATCGAGTCTGACCCCATTGATTGGCTGCGTCTCGCACTCCAGAAAGATCCTGGCGGTGCAGCGGCGGCAGATTTCCGGATCCAGTTGAGGGACGATAGCGGCCAGGGCCTCGGCCTTACCCTCGTATGTGTTCTCCGCGCCAATCTCCCGGAAGTAATCGCCCCTCGTCAAGGGTTCGCAGACCCCCGGCTTGAGCCCCATCAGGTGCAGTTCGCCGCCGTTCGAGCGACGGCGATCGGCTTCCCTCGCGAGGAGTTCGGCGCCGGCCACATCGACGAAGTTGACCCCGTCTATCAGTAACAGCAGGTGTTTCTGATCCGGCCTTCGCGCCATCTGCGGGCGAAACTGTTCCGAAATATAATCGACGGCGCCGAACCAGATGGACCCATCGATGCGCTGGATACGCAGTTGTGGACACTGCGGACGGTCTGCCGCGAACCGGAGATGGCGCTTGCGATCGAGGGGGTCGGGGACCTGCACACTCAGCGTAGGTTGAGAGGTACGGCGAAGGTACACCACGAAGGAGGCCAGGACACCCAGGAGAATTGCGAACTCCAGTTCCAGGAACAGGGTGGCGAAGAAGGTGATGACCAGCACCGCGAATTCGCTTCGGCTGGTGCGAGCGATACGCGCGATATGATGGAAGTCGATCAGGTTCCAAGCCACCAGGAACAGCAATCCCGCCAGCGCCGCCCTGGGCAGCCAGGCGGTGAGGGGGGCAACGGGAAAGATCAGCGCCATCAGGATCAGGCCCGCGAACAAACCCGCCAGTGGGGTGCGGGCACCCGCCTCGTAGTTGACGCCGCTGCGGTTGAACGAGCCGGTTGCGACATACGCGGAAGAAAAGCTCCCGGCCAGATTCGACAGTCCCTGGGCAATGAACTCCCGATTGCCGTCAAGCTGGTGTCCGGAACGCTGTGCCAGCGAACGACCGATGGAGACGGCCTCGGCGAGGGCGAACAGCGTCGTAGCCAGCACCGCCGGTGCCAGCGCTTTCAAGGTCGCGATGCTCAGATCCGGGGCCGAAAGCGCAGGCAGGGCGGCCGGCAAGGCCCCGACGAAAGCGATATGGGTGTGTTCCATCCCCAACACACGGGTCAACAACACCGAAAACAACGAGCCCACCACCAGGGCGATCAGCAGGTACGGAAAACGCCGGTTGATTCGGCGAAGCACGAGGCCGACCGCAAGCGTCACGCCTCCCACCAGGGCCGCATAGAGATTGATCTCGTCCAGCTTGTCCGAGAACAGGGTCACACGCTCCATGATATTGAGCTTGCGCGGGACATCCACCCCGAAGAAATGTTTGAGTTGACTGGTGGCGATCAGCAGGGCGGCTCCCGCGGTAAAGCCCAGGACCACCGAGTGGGAGATGAAGTTGACCAGGACCCCCATGCGGGCAAGGCCCAGGATCAGCTCGGTCAATCCGACCAGAAAGGTCAACGTGATCGCCAGGGTCACGAAGTCGGGCGAACCGGGCGCGGCCAGACCGCTGAGCGCCGAATAGATCACAATCGACGCAGCGGTGGTGGGACCGGACACCAGATGCCGAGAGGAGCCGAACAAAGCGGCGACGATCGTCGGGACCATGGCGGCATAGAGACCATATTGCGGCGGCATGCCAGCAATGGCCGCAAAGGCCACACCCTGGGGGATGACGAGAACGGCCCCGGTGAGGGCGGCGACCAGATCCGCGCGCAGGCTCTTCGCGCCGACCTCGGGCAGCCAGTCGAAATAAGATGTGAGGCCTATCGGGCGCAAAGGGGTATGCGAGTCGATTTTTCGCTGAGCGACTACGCCGACGTCGGGAGGCGAAGCGCGAGTCGTGGTTTGTGCAGCAGGGCCCGCAGTTCGTATTCAACCCGAGAGTAGGAGAAGTACTCGTGCGCAATCCGATAATTGTGCTCCTCGATCTCCCTTCGATAGGCATCATCGGTCAACACGCGGCGCACCTGCTCGACGACCTCATCCGTAAGGAACCCGTCCATCAGAATCGGCATGAACCCGCAGGGCTCGATGTCCGTGCGGTAGATCGCATAGCGATTGCACAGGACGGGCTTGCTGAAATAGATGGCCTCGAGAAACGCGTTGCCGAAACCCTCGTAGGTCGAGGGATAGCTGACGAGGTCCGCTTCGCGGTAGGCGTCCCAGATGGAAAACCGGGTTTCGCCTTCGGACGACACGCTGTGCTCGCTGTTAACCATGTCCTCGGCGTAGATGATCTCGACACCTAGCAGCTCCGAGTAGCGCTTTACACGCTCGGCATAGGTATTGCCCTCGTCGCTCGAAGCATGGGTGATGACCAGTTTGCAGCGCGGATCGTCCAGCAGCCGGATGAGTTCGATCGTGTGTTCGATCCCCTTTCGCTGAATGATGCGTGTGGGTTGAAGGATCACGAAATCGTCATCGCTGATTCCCAGTGCCTTGCGGAATCCGTTGTCCGCCGTTTCCGGACTGGGGGGCGGATTGTCGAAGTCCATGACGTTGGGAATGACCCGGCAGGAGAGCCCCGTGCGACGGCTGAACTCGCGTGCAGCCAGGGAGTTGATGACAACGTGCTGTATCTGTGAAAGCATCGGCGGGAATGCCGTGCGCAACTGGTCGTCCACGGCATTCACGAGGAACCGCTCCCGCTCCCACACGAAATCATGATGATGCGCGATACAACCGATCCCCGTTTCCATGACCGTCTCGACGATGGCCAGCCCGAGCGGGATGTTCATGGGAATGGTGACGCTGTTCTCGGCGATCATGACATCGATCCCGAAGCGAACCAGGGCCTCACGCAATCGCTCCTTCAGGACCCAGGTCATCTCGTGAATCTGGCTGCTGACCACGGACGAGCGGATCTCGCGACCGAAGCACTGCCGGTTGATCTCGTCGATGACGGGGTGCGTGAAGAGCGCCTCCGGAATGACCTCGGATACGGACTCTGGTCGGTCCGACTGCCCGGTGATGTAGAAACACTCGTGCCCCATGCCTTTCAGAACATGGGCCCATTTCTCGATTTCCAGACTGACACCGTCGGTACCGTGAATTCGGGTGGAAACGAAAGCGATGCGTTTGGGTTGATCCATGTTCTCGGCAGACATCTTCGATGGTCAGGATTTCGGGACAATTCAATCTGTATGACGGCGAGAGATCGTGGTTCGTCGTTGTGACCGGTCCGAAACGTGCCTATCGTTCGAGCGCGGTGCCACGGATTCGATGCGAGTTTCGATCTCGCAGTCCCGCTTGTCAACGATTCTCGTGGCCGCTGGCTGCAGCGACCGATTTACCGAACTTGAGCTGTCGCATTCGCGACGACTGCCGGGTCTTTACTGCCATGCGGGGAAACCCATCTAGAATCTATTGATCGACAATGCGAGCGGTACCGGATCACACAAAGCCAGCTTCTCTTGCTCGATGGAAACATACACGCAACTGATCACCGATGGGCTCGGCAGGTTCACGCAGGACCTCATGGCCTTTCTGCCGAGCCTGATCGCCCCGCTGTTGCTGCTCGTTTTCGGCTGGATTCTGGCGAAGATCCTGCGAACGATCATCCTGCGATTCGGAATCGGGATCGATCGGCTCGTCACGCGATTCAGGCTCGGCACGGGTCAGGAATCGCTTCCACTGCGTCGCAAGCCATCCGGCCTCGTCGCGAGTGTGGTGTACTGGCTCACCTTGTTCTTTTTCTTCACGGCAGCCATCGAGACACTCGGGCTACCCGGCCTCGCCGCATGGTTGGGCAGTCTGTTCGTCTATCTGCCCGACCTGATCGCCGGCGGGCTGATCATGCTGATCGGCTACTTCCTCGGCGGGTGGGCCAGGAATGCGATCCTTTCGGCGGCATCCGCCAGCGGGCTCGCTTCCGCCGATCCCCTCAGCCGCCTCGCGCAGACCCTTATTCTCACCATTGCCATCATCCTGGGTATCGGACAGTTCGGTCTCGATACCCAATTACTGATCAATGTCGCCACGATCGCAACCGCCGCATTGCTCGGCGGGCTCGGCCTGGCGTTCGGGCTCGGCGCCGCACCCTCGGTCGGCAACATCATCGCCTCTCACTATGTTCGTAAGGCGTATCGGATCGGGCAGAAGGTGCGCGTCGCCGACATCGAGGGCGAGATTCTGGAGATCACGCCGACGGATGTGGTGCTCGACACCGACGATGGACGGGCGATGATTCCCGCAAAGCTTTTCGGTGAGTCCGCCTGCCTGCTGCTCAATCGGGAGGACTAACCAAATGCTTGACGACCTCTCGCTCGGTTTTTTGGAGTCCCACCCGGAGGAAGCGGCGCGGGTCCTGGAAAGTCTGGACCTGCAGGAGGTGACATCGTTCATCGACGAGCTTCCCGTGGCATCTGCAAACAGGATCGTAAGACACATCAATCCACAGACCGCCGCCCGATTTCTCGAGCAACTGCCGGCCGCCAAGGCCTCGGCGTTGAGCGCCAAGCTGCCCATACACACGGCGTCGACCTTGTTCAGACACATGGACAGAACCGCCCGCGCGCGGATCATGGCCGGGATTCCCCAGCATCAGGCCGCATTTCTGCGACTCACACTCGGCTATGCACGTGGTCTGGTGGGTGCGGTGATGGACCCCCAGGTGCTGTCGTTTCGCGAGCGCGACACAGTGGAAGAGGCGTTCAGGCGGGTACACGCGGCACCCGAAAGCGTCCGGCACCATCTCTACATCGTGAACGATGCTGAGCAATTGCGCGGAATCGTGGACATTCGCGATCTCCTGTTCGCCAGCGGGAGAACGCCGCTCAGATCCTTGATGCAGCCCCCTGCGGCGGTGCTGTCCGCCAATGCGAGCATCGACATCGTCGGTCAGCACCCCGCGTGGAAGACGCACGCGACGTTGCCGGTAAGGAATCGACGAGACCACTTCGTCGGCGTGTTACACCGGCCAGTCGATCCGGGCGAATCGTTGGAGACACAAACAGGTAGCCGCGCTCCGGAAATGACGGATCCCCTGCTGGAATTGGCGGGGCTCGCGTGGGCGATGCTGGCGCTGTTGCTCACCTCCATTACAGGGTCCGGCGCTCGCGTCGAGGGAGATCGCAATGCCGGATAGTCACGCCAGGACTGTCCAGCGACTTCAGCGGACATTGCTCAGTAGTTATCCCGGAGAAGCCGCCAGGCGCCTCGAAAAACTTCCTGTAGAGGAAATCGATCGCATATTGCGCGCGCATCCTCCCAGCCTGACCGTTCGTGTCTGGGAGCAGTTGGCCCCTGACGTGGCGGTGAGATTGCTGAATACCGTCGAGGCGAAGACTGCCACCGCGGCCTTGAATCGTATGGACCCGAATCACGCGGCCATGCTGCTCGCCGGGCTCGACGAGGAGGGCCGGGAAGCGCATCTGAAGCGCCTGACGACCGCTGTAGCCAACGACATACGCTCCATCCTGGCCTACCCCGCGGATTCGGCGGGTTCGCTGATGGATACGCGGGTCATCACGTTCAGGCCCGAGATGACGGTCCGACAGGCCCTCTCACGCCTGCGTATGAGCAAACGCAAGGGGGTCAGGGTGCTGTTCGTCGTCGACGATGATCGTCACCTGTTGGGGGTCGTATCCATTCAGGATCTTGCGGTGGCGGCTGCCGGCGCGCGTCTGGATGCGATGATGCGTGCCGCGCCCACTTCCGTGGAGGCCATCACACCGCGCGAGGAGGTCGTCGAGCGACTCGAACAGCACCCCCTGACGGATCTCCCGGTGCTGGATTTCGAGGGACGCCTGATGGGCGTGATCCGTTATCAGGTATTGGTCAACGCCGTGGAGGACGAAGCCAGCGTCAAGATGCAGACCATGGTGGGTGCAAGCAAGGACGAGCGGGCGCTGTCGAAGATCTCGTTCGCGGTACGCAAGCGTCTTCCCTGGTTGCAGATCAACCTGGCGACAGCCTTTCTGGCAGCCGCGGTCGTCGGTCTGTTCGAGGGCACCATCGCGAAGTTCACCGCCCTGGCCGTACTGCTGCCTGTCGTGGCCGGCCAATCCGGTAACACCGGGGCCCAGGCACTGGCAGTGACGATGCGGGGACTGGCCCTGCGGGAGATTCGGCCCAGTCAGTGGGCGCGGGTGGTCTTCAAGGAGATCAACGTCGGCCTTTGGAACGGCATCGCCGTTGCCCTGGTTACGTCCCTGGGTGTCTACATCTGGAGTCGGTCCACGGGACTGGCACTGGTGATCGGCGTCTCGATGGTGCTATCGATGATCATCGCCGGGATGTTCGGCGCCGCCATCCCCATCATCCTGACCGTGCTGCGCCAGGACCCTGCCCAGTCATCGTCGATCTTTCTGACGACCGTAACTGACGTCGCGGGTTTCTTCAGCTTCCTGGGCATCGCCACGCTGCTGTCGGGAATGCTGTGAATCTCGGGCGGGCGGTCGGGACGGAGGTTGGATTATTGGACTTCGCCGGAATCCCTGGCCTCCTCGCAGGACGCCTCGCCGTCGGCCCGCGACCCGATTTTGGAGCGGGATCCGCCGCAAAGACGATTCCCATCGCGCGTCGTTCGAGCCGATGCTGCCTGGAGAAATCAGGCCGAACATCGTCACCACGCCGAACGGCTGAGTGTAGCGGGACGGCCAAACCGGATGATGATACCGGGCCGGGCGGGGTTGCCCATATGATAAAATCCTTCAGGGACAGATGTCCCTCAGGGACGCGACGGCCCGGCCGGGGTCATACCGCGCCCGATATCCCTGTCCGTCGGCATAAATCAGGGTGATGAAACCATGCGAATCCCGATACTCACGATTAGCCTATTCCTGCTCACTGCCTGTCAGACAACGGCTGAGGTGACCTGCGCCGACAAGGGATACGAACGGGACTCGCCGGAGTTTCAGCGGTGTGTCGCCGGCGAGAGGGAAGCGGGATCGATACAGATGATGGAAGAGGCGGGCGAAGGAGGGCTGGGAAGGCGGACGGAACCCTGATCCGCTCGTTGGCGTTGCAGTTCGGTTGAGGCAAAGCCTTTGGGAAGGCCTTAGGCGATTTCTGTCAAATGACATACCATCCTGCTTGTCTTTAGTCGTCCGTCCGCCGTGTTGCGACAACCGTTCCATCGTTCGACTATGCGCCTGTTTTCGAGTCTTGATGACGAACGAAAATCCGGCGCGGTCCGGTCTGTCGTTTTCCGGCAATCGCCTTAGCGGGGCGACTCGAACCGAACGGGTTGAGCAGCGGGTTCGTGCACGTCGCCTTGCGCTAACGGAGGGGTCGATTCGACCGGGGTTTTCCTATGGGGAAGACGCGGGCCTGGCGAAAACCTGTGTCCAGTAGATGCCGTAGTCTGACCGGTTGTCGGTCGCGGAATCCACCCCGACCTGGGTAAATTTCGCACTCATGAGGTTCGCGCAGTGCCCGGGGCTGTCAAGCCAGGCGGCCAGCGCCGCCGGTAGCGACCCATATCCCGCGGCGATGTTCTCTCCCCAGAACTTCCACTCATAACCCTGCGCCTCGATCCGGCTCGAGGCCTTCAAACCGTCGGATCCGGTGTGACTGAAGAAATTGGTCGTCGCCATGTCTTCGGAGTGGTTACGCGCCGCCTGCTGCAGCTTGCAGTCCCAGGTCAAGGGATCGGCTGCCTCGTAGCGATCCGCTCCGCAGTGTCGCGCCTCGGCGCGCGCGGCGTTGATCAGCTGTAACATTTCCTGTTGTTCGGACGCCCCCGGTGAGCAGATACCGAGCGCGGCATTCTCGAGGATGTCCGGGGGGTCATCGGTGCCGGATGCCGGGGTTGGTGTGGCCGAATCGTCACATGCCGACAGAAGGACCGCCACCAGCAGGACGGCCGAGCGGCTCAGGATGCGTAACTCCAACACTTACAGTCTCCAGGTTTGGATGGGCGACCCATCGATGTTCGGGGTCCGATGAGCTCAATATTAATGCCTGGTCTCGACGGTGAGCGTAGCGGTTCCACCTGCGGTGGAAATTTCCCGACGGTCTGTGAGAACCGCGAAAATTCTGCGAGATAGTAACAGCGTTCTCGACGGAAGGTACGATACGAAACCTGACCGGGATGATGCGCTACCTCGACTGCGTCTCGCGCCATAGTTTCAGCGTGGCCGGGAGCTTGATATCGACCGAAATCGGCAGGTGGTCCGAGAATCCCGCGTCGAGGTAGGTGCGACTTTGTTCGACGGGCATTCCCGGTGTCACGAGGATGTGGTCCAGTCCGAGGCGGGGTCGCCAGCTCGGATAGGTGTGATGCTCCTGTTCCGGGGAACAGAGGTGAGTGTCGCTCAACAGCGACTGAAACTCCTCGTCGTCGATGCGGCAGTTAAGGTCGCCCATCAGGATGACGTGTTCGTGCTTCCTGACGTACTCGGCGATGTACGCCAGTTGCTGGGTCCGTGCCCTGCGACTCAATGCGAGATGCATAACGATGACGATGAGGGTGTGGGCTCCCTCACCGAAGGTCGTTACCATCGCGCCGCGACCTGGGATACGCCCGGGCAGCTTGTGACCCATGATCGCCGCCGGCCGTACGCTGGAGAGCATCCCGAGACTGTGTTGCGCGAATAACCCGAGATCGCGGTTGGTCTGTGCGAACCAGTGCGGAAACCCGGCCCGGGTGGCCAGATATTGCGCCTGATTGATATTGCTGCTGCGGATGCTGCCGGCATCGAGTTCCTGGATGCCGACAATATCGAAATCACTGACGAAATCGGCGATGTTGTTCAGGTTGGACCGGCGGCCATGAAAGGGAAGCACATGCTTCCAGCTACGGGTGAAATAGTGCCGATAGTGGCTATAAGGAATGCCGACCTGAATGTTGTACGACAGCACTCTCAACCGCTTGATCGGTTGGCCGTCTTGCGCCCGCATGTCCAATGCCAGAGGTTGGCCTTGAGTCATCGAAAATGGCCTGTACCGGTAATGGTTGCCTGCTACCCGGGATTCGGGACAAGGCGATCCGACTACCGCACCGGGTCCACGTTGCCCAGACCCGGAACCCGCTGTCCGAAGCCGCGTGATGGTCACGACGAACCGGAAAGCCGGACGGTTCCGTGATTCCGGTCAACGGGAGTTCCACGCTTACCGGATTCTATTTGTACCGGTAAGGATCAGGTCGGGTTCGACTCCTGTTCCACGAGGTAGTTTATCACCTGAATCATGTTGGCGTAGCTGCCAGCCATAGAGGCGCTCGTGCGGTACTTGCCGTTGACGATCACACTGGGCACACCAGTCACGCCATATCGCCTTGCGCGGTCCGCTTCCCGTCTTACGAGCGAATCAACCTCCATGGAATTGTAGGCCCGCACGAATCGTTCCGTATCGACTCCCTGCTGACTCAGGAAGCGCGTCATGGCGCTGAGGTTCCCCAGGCGCCGCCCCTGGGTTTGAATGGCCTCAAAGATGATGGGATGCAACCGGTCGATCTCGCCCATCAGCTCTAGTGCGTAGTACATGCGCGCATGCGGGGTCCAGTTGGGATTGAGGGTAGCCGGGACCCGGACGAACACGGCCGACTTGGGCTTGGCTTCGAGCCATTTGTTGACGAAGGGCTCGAACGAATGGCAATGGGGACACCCGTACCAGAACAACTCCAGGACCTCGACCTGTCCGGGCTCGACGTCCGTGGGTACCGGGACCCTGAGCCGTTCGTAATCGATTCCCTCATCTATCGAGTTCGTACTTGCCAGTGCCCCAGCCGTCAGCGACAGCAGCAGCGCAAAGACAACCATGGACCAGGATTTCATCGACACCACCCGCAACGTCTAATGCAGTCCCGCGATATAGGATGCGACTGCCTCGATCTCCTCGTTGCTCATGCGACCGGCGTTATCGCGCATCATCGCGGAGGGGTCCGTTCGGCGCAGGCCATCACGGTACGCACGCAACTGATTGACAACGTATTTTTCCTGCTGGCCAGAGAGCGCGGGAAAACCGGCCGGTGCATTTCCCCCCCCTGTCGGCCCGTGGCAACCCATGCAGGATGACACGCCCCGATCCTCGTCGCCACCGCGGAAGACCTGCTCGCCCAGCGAGACCAGGACAGGATCCGCGCTGCCCGGCGTCCGGGTCTGACTGGAGAAATAGGCGGCAAGGTCCTTCATGTCCTGATCGGACAGCGCGGCCACGGGACCTGCCATGAGCGCGGCCTCGCGCTTGTTGTTTTTGAAGTTGGAAAGCTGGCGGTAGAGATACAATTCACCCTGGCCGGCCAGCTTGGGCCACTCCGGGTTCGTACTGTTTCCGTCCGCACCGTGACAGGCGGCGCAAGCGGCTGCCTTGGTCTTGCCTGCGGCCGCGTCACCACCCTGATCGGATGCCATGGCGGATACGGCCAGCAGACCGATCAGATAAAGGGCATTGCTCAATCTCATACCAAGCCACTCCAGAATAGTATTCGTTTGCCACCGGCAAAATGCACACTTCTCACGTTGGCCGGCACCGGAAAAATTGGCTGAACTGTATAACATAATCGCCCACTGGCCGCAAAAACACAGACCATGCAAACCAATCATACACGGAAGGACCGCGAGGGCCTGCTACTGGGCAACGCCCGCTACCAGGGCAGTGCGGTGCATCCTTCCCGCTTCCCCCCCGACGAGGGCGCCGAGGTGGCGTTCGCCGGGAGATCGAACGCCGGCAAGTCCAGCGCGCTCAATACCCTTTGCAACCGCAGGGCGTTGGCCCGAACCAGCCGCACCCCGGGACGGACGCAGATGCTGAACTTCTTTACGCTCGATGATTCCCGACGGCTCGTTGACCTGCCCGGTTACGGATTCGCGCGCGTGCCGGAAGAGACCCGCCGGAAATGGAAGCGGTTGATCGAGAGCTATCTTTCCCGCCGCCGGAGCCTGAAGGGTTTGATCCTGCTGATGGATGCCAGGCACCCGATGAAACCGGACGACGGGCAGTTCCTCGACTGGTGCGCCTATCACCGGATTCCGGTCCACGTGCTGCTGACCAAGTCGGACAAACTCGGACGTGGCAAGCAACACCAGTCCCTGCGTGTGGTGAGGGCCGGCCTGTTGGGCTCTGGTAGCGGTGCGCAACTGTTTTCCGCCCGAGACAGAACCGGACAGGAGGAGGCGCGAAAGATCATATTGGACTGGCTGAGCAACCCGACCCCCGGGTCACGCCCGGATGGGCGCGAAGATCGGAAAGATATTCAGACAAAAAAACCCCGGCGTGTATAGTGAGACTCACGCCGGGGTGGGAGGGGCTCGGTTTTGGGGGAGTCCGAGCCACATACCCGCTCAGGGAGGGAAGCGGGAAGCGCCGGGCTACAGCGCTCAGTATTCATAGACGGTGCGTCGATCGAAAAGTTCACTATTGACGGGGTTCGGCAACCTTACCGTTCCCGGGTCCGCCTGAGGCTCGACCGCAAAGCGGGGTTCGCTAGAAGCGGTACTTCATGTACATCCCGACCGGTTTCTGATCCAGACCGTGTTCTTTCGCCGGATCATAGATGCGGTCGACACTCTCTCCGATGAACATACCGAACTCGGCGTTCCCGAAACGCTCGTCGGTCACCGGTGTAGCATGTTCAATGGACAAACCGGCATAGTGGCCGCGTTCCCATCTCGAGGTGTCGAGATTGGCATTTCCCTCGTGACCGTCGCTGGCTAGCAACTGCCTGAGACTCGTATTGACGATCGGGTATTCGTCCGCCACCGCGAAATTGACGAGGCTACCCATTAGAAACGCTGCTCCGATCGCAGCGCGTCCCATATCCATAACCATACTATTTCCACCCTCTACTGCTTGGTCTTACTAATCCGCTTCGGTCTCTTCGTCCGCATGGGTACTGCAAGCCTGCGAATCAAAGACCGCGTAAGCCGCTTGTGGGGACCATCCGGTCCCGGCGGATCATTTATTTTTATTGGTGGAAATTATACTTATAGATTGTCAGGTGGTGGCCGACACCTGAACGAGGGGTACCAAAATCCGGAACAGCGGTCACAACATAGCCTCATCTAGGAGCCTGTCGGACTTAGGTGATCGTAGCGAGCATGATGAGAGAGCGAGATCGAATGTTCACGATTTTGAGGCGCATAGTGGGCCTACGCAACGAAAAATCGGGGGCATTTGAGCCGAGCTCCCATCAGCGCAGTAGATTAATCCT
>JAJDOJ010000231.1 GCA_022340215.1 Gammaproteobacteria bacterium | reverse complement strand
TCAGGTTGCTGGCGAGACCGCTGGCGAGCGCCATCAGCGGTCCGGACAATGGATCGTGTCCGGCAAAGGGCAGCAGCAGCATCACTGTCGGCACGTTCGAGGTGATGTCGCTCATCACCGCACTGATGACGAACAGCACGTTCCCGTCGTGCAGGTCGATCCCCATCCCTGCGAGCCATGTGACAAGCTGCGTCGCCAACCCGGCTTTCGCAAAGGCACCGTTGACGATGAACAGCCCGACGAACAGGATCAGGAGGTCCCAATCGATCCGTTCCAGCATGGTCCGGGACATGAATCGGGCGTTGAAAAGCATCAGTACGCCCGCGACTGTCGCGACCATCCCGCGATCCCATTCGGTGAATACGAACGCGTAGAGAATAAAGGCCAGCACCAACAGCCCCTTGATCGTCTCCCAGGGGTCCAGCGAGGGATCAGGTAGGGCACCCGGCTTCGGCGCGTTTCCCTGGTCGAGCATCCACCGACCCCGATAGGCAAGGGCCAATGCCGCCCAGACCACCAGTAGCGACAATACGGCGGGTACCAGCGCATACTCCAGATAGCCCCCGAAGCTGATATCCAGCCGCTGCGCGATCAGCATGTTCTGGGGGCTGCCGATGATGGTCGCGACCGAGCCGGCGTTGGCCGCAAGCGCGATCGCGAGCAGAAAGGGAAGTGGATTCATGCCCCGGCGCAGCGCGATGGCGAACACCACCGGGGTCATCGCGACCGCGACCACATCGTTGGTCAGAAAGGCCGAGAGCACCCCGACCAGCGCGGTCAGCATCGCCAGCAGAAAGGGAGGTGAGGCATTGAGATGCGCAACCATGCCCGAGATTGCGGCGTAGAAACCGGCAATCTGAAGCTGCACCGATATGAGCATCAGCCCGAACAGCATGCCCAGCGTGCCGAAGTCGATGCTTGCGAGTGCCTCCGGCTGGCTCAGCTCGCCGGCAGCCAGCAGGACGACGGCGCCACCCAGTGCCACCGAGGCGCGGTCCATCTTCAGCCCGGGTATTCCGCCCAGGATCATGCCGAGATAGACCACCAGGAAGACGATCAGCGTGATGGACAAGATACTCAGCCTCGCGAGTGGGCGTCGAACACCGAGACTCCATACCCACCCGAAGCGCCCGACGAAATTCCGAAGAAAGCTTGCGAGGCCGTAACAGGCCGCGCCAGACCCACCACGGACAAAGGCACTAGCACGTATGATCGCGTAACATTATCTTTATTATTAAAGTCGGCAGGAGTAGATTTGCGGGAGCAGTATAGCGCCGAATCGGGTAGCAGCCAACGAGACCGGCGTGGCGCAGTCAGTCGGGGGTCATCTATGGACCTTGCCCTGACCCCGTCCGTAAGCATGTCAAGGAGGTCAATACAATGAACTACCGCAAGCGGTTCGGCGTCGATCCCGGCTCAACGGTCGATCTGAGCAAGGTCGATGCGGGTTTCAAAGACAAGCATGAAACCCACCAGGACGCGCTCGCGGAAATCGAAGCGCACAACCAGAAGATGCACGATCTGCAATACCTGATGTACGCGGAGGATCGACGTTCCCTGCTGATCGTGCTGCAGGGCCGCGACGCGGCGGGCAAGGATGGCACGATCAACCACGTGCTCGGAGCCATGAACCCGCAGGGCTGTTCGGTCACGGGCTTCAAGGTGCCGTCCAAGGATGAGGCCGCACACGATTTCCTGTGGCGCTATCACAAGCACACGCCCGGCAAGGGACAGGTGGCGATCTTCAACCGCTCGCATTACGAGGATGTGCTGGTGGTGCGTGTACACGACTTGATGCCGAAGTCGATCTGGTCCAAGCGCTACAACCACATCAATGACTTCGAGCAGATGCTGTCTGAGAACGGCACGCATATATTGAAGTTTTATCTCCACATCGATGCCGATGAGCAGCTGAGGCGCTTCAAGCAGCGTATCGACGATCCCGCAAGGCACTGGAAGATCAGCGAGGGAGACTATGCCGAACGCCCCTATTGGGACGCCTACACCAAGGCATTCGAGGCCGCACTCAGCAAATGCAGCACCGAACATGCACCCTGGTTCATCATCCCCTCCAACCACAAGTGGTTCCGCAACCTCGCCGTCTCGAAGATCGTTACCGAGACGCTCGAATCCCTGCACATGAAGTTTCCCGAACCCACGGTGGATATCGACCAGATCAGGGCCAAATACGACGCCATCGTCAACCGGACGGACAAATCGGACAAGGAGAAGGGTTGAAGATGAGCAACGCGAAACCCGCGGACAATCAGCCGGCGGCGGGCGGCCTGGTGGATCTGGAGAAGCGACCGGTTGCGGAGGTGCTCGAGACGCTGAGCGTCAAGGCGCAGACCGGACTGAGCAACGAGGAGGCCGCGCAACGGCTGACCCAATACGGGCCGAACGCCATCGTCGAGAAGAAAGTGGGTCTTCTGGCCAAGCTGCTCGGCCCGTTCACCGGTCCTATCGCCTACATGATCGAGGCCGCGGCGCTGGTCTCGGCCTTCTTGGGCCGCTGGGACGACTTCGCTGTCATCTTCGGCCTGCTGATCTTCAATGCGGCCCTGGAGTTCTGGCAGGACCGCAAGGCCTCCAGTGCCCTGGCCGCGCTCAAGGACAGCCTGGCACCTGAGGCGACCGCGCTGCGCGACGGCCAATGGCAGACGGTGCAGGCCGCGACACTGGTGCCCGGGGACATCGTGAAGATCCGCCTGGGGGTCATCGTCCCCGCCGACCTGCGCATGGTCAAGGGCGATTACGCCGCCATCGACCAGGCGGCGCTGACCGGCGAATCGCTCCCGGCCAAGAAGAAGGTGGGTGACGCCGCCTATTCCGGCAGCGTCGTCAAGGAGGGCGAGATGGAAGGCGTCGTCATCGCCACCGGTTCCAATACCTTCTTCGGCCGCACCGCTCAACTGGTGGCCGGCGCAGGATCGGTCAGCCATGCCCAGACCGCCATGTTCCAGATCGCCAACTTCCTGATCGTGGTCGCGGTCGTGCTGGCACTGATCATGGTCGGGTTCGATGTCTGGCGCGACATCGTCGTCCGGGACGACTGGAAGTGGGCGGATGCACTGAACATCCTGCAGTTCGTGTTGATCCTGCTGGTGGCGTCCATCCCTGTCGCGATGCCGGCGGTGTTCTCCATCACGATGGCGCTGGGGGCGCTGGCCCTGTCCAAGCAGAAGGCCATCGTCTCCAAGCTCTCGGCAATCGAGGAGATGGCGGGCGTCAACATCCTCTGCTCGGACAAGACGGGCACCCTGACCAAGAATCAGCTCACCCTGGCCGACCCGATCCTGTTCAACAGTACCGACCCGCAGGATGTGGTCCTGGCCGGCGCGCTGGCATCCAAGATCGAGGACCGCGATGCGATCGACACCGCCGTGATCGGCGCGCTGGCCGATCAGAGCGTTCTGTCGACCTACAAGCAGCTCAAGTTCATGCCGTTCGACCCGGTCGGCAAACGCACCCAGGCCACTGTCACCACCCCCGACGGGAAAACCGTGCTCGTCTCCAAGGGGGCGCCCCAAGTCATCGCCGCCCTGGCAAAGCTGGACGACGCCGGCGAGGCGAAGGTCAAGCAGGTGGTCGAGGACCTGGGCACAAAGGGTTATCGCGCGCTGGGTGTCGCCCGCTCCGAGGACGACGGCGCCACCTGGGGCCTGCTCGGCATCCTGCCGATGTTCGACCCGCCCCGGGACGATTCCAAGGCCACCATCGATCAGGCTGCCGTCAAGGGCGTGCGGGTCAAGATGGTCACCGGCGACGACACCGCCATCGCCCGGGAAACGGCGCGCCAGCTCGGTCTGGGCGACCATATCATCCCGGCAGCGGAGGCCTTTCCCAAGGATCTGGACCCCAACAAGGTCCCGCCGGCCATCGCCGAGGCCATCGAGAAGGCGGACGGTTTCGCCCGGGTCTTCCCCGAGCACAAGTATGCCATCGTCAAGGCCCTGCAGGATCGCGGGCATCTGGTGGCCATGACCGGCGACGGGGTCAACGACGCGCCGGCGCTCAAGCAGGCGGACTGCGGCACCGCGGTGTCCGGGGCCACCGACGCCGCCCGCGGCGCGGCGGCGCTGATCCTCACCGCGCCGGGCCTGTCGGTGATCAACACCGCCATCGACGAGGCACGCCGGATCTTCGGCCGCATCAACAGCTACACCATCTACCGGGTAGCGCTGACCATGGACATCATGTTCCTGGTCGTGCTGTCCACGCTGCTGCTGGACTTTACGCCGCTGACCGCGATCATGATCGTCATCCTGGCCGTGCTCGATGACGCACCGATCATGACCATCGCCTACGACAACACCGAGGTGGCGCCCCAACCGATCCGCTGGAAGATGCCACGGGTGCTCGGCGTGTCCTCCGTGCTCGGCCTGTTCTCCGTGGTGCAGTCCTTCGGCCTGCTGCTGATCGGTTTCGAGATCCTGAGCAGTGCCCCCGAGCAGACCTTGTTTCAGCTCTCCACCCAGACCGAGCTGCAATCGGTCATGTTCCTGCAGATCGTCCTCGGCGGACACTTTCTGCTCTATAACACCCGCACCGCACGATGGTTCTTCCTGCCGCCGTTCCCGAGCCTGCCCCTCAACGCCGCCTTGTGGGCGACCAACATCCTGGCCATCCTGATGTGCGCCTACGGATGGCTGATGCCAGCGCTGTCCTGGACCACGATTGGCTGGGTGCTCGCGTACACGCTCGCCTGGGTGTTCATCATGGACATCATCAAATGGGCAACCTACAGAGTGGCCGATCATGGGGCCGGATGGCAGGCCAAGCACCGACGTTTGATCCATCAACCGCTCGGGGCCAACGCCACCGCGGCTCCAGCGGCCAGCGCCATTAACCCGTCGCACTAGCGGTCACCGGAGGGGCGCCGCTCCGCAGCGTGCTGCCCGCCGCTGTGCTGCGCGGGCATCATCCCTCGCCGCGATCTTCTCCCCCGAGGGGGATGGACCGATCCCGGGCAGGGATCCGAGGTAGTAACAGGGATCGGGCAGCGCCAGAAAGGGTGCCTCATCGGACGTCGTCACAGGCCGCACGCTGATCCTGTAAAAGTTCAGGCACATGACCTCCGGCCGCTGGGTTTCGACGTGCGCCATACCCACGCACGAGGGCGTTGTCCGGAATCCCAGGCAACTTTCCAACCGGCCCCTGGAGTTCGGCTAGAACGGCTTCGCCCTGACATACGATCCGGAGTATTTGACACGAGAGCCATGCACGCTCAATATTGCGTCGCAATTCTCCGCTGTGCGATACGGCACTTAGGCAATCCCCACGAGAGGTGCTCGACCAGGGCGCTCACATTAGGCGATTTCTGTCAAATTACATACCATCCTGCTGGTCTTTACGTCCGTCCTCTGCGTTGCGACAACAGTGACATAGTTCGACTATGCGCCTGATGTCGCGCCTTGATGACGAACGATCCCGGCGCGGCGCTGTCCCTGCTTTGCTTGGGCACCGGTCTTGGGCTTCCTGCCCAAGCCGTTCACTGCTTCGCAGTTC
>JAJDOJ010000230.1 GCA_022340215.1 Gammaproteobacteria bacterium | reverse complement strand
GAACAGATGCATCGCGTGGATCTTGTCCACCCATTCCTTGGTCGGATGGTGCGGCGCATGCGAGGAGCCGGGCACGTAGTTGATGAAGATCGGCTGGCCCGGGTTGGTCTGGTGAATCCGGTCCATCCACGCAATGGCGTCGTCAGCCATTGCCGTGATCAGGTTCCAGGAGCTCTCTTTGCCCGTGACCGGCCAAATCTCCGCGTCCGGGTTGGAGCGATCCATCTTGAGGGTGCTCGGGAAGTCGTCGAACGGGTAGATCTGCGTGGTGTTTCGGAAGAGGTTCGGCCCCCACTGGTTGGCGTCGCCGCCGACGAAGCCGTAAAAGTAGTCGAAGCCCATGCCGGTCGGCCATTGCGAGAACGGCCCTGCCTGGCTTGCCTCGTAGGTCGGCGTGTTGTGGTCCTTGCCGAACCAGGACGTGGCATAACCGTTGTCGCGCAGGATCCGTCCAATCGTCGCGTTGTCGACGCCGATGACGCTGTCGTAGCCGGGGAACCCGGTCGCCTGCTCGGCGATCACGCCGAAGCCAACCGAATGATGGTTGCGGCCGGTGATCATGGCAGCGCGAGTCGGCGAGCACAGCGAGGTGGAGAACATGCGGTTGTAGCGCAGGCCGTCCGCCGCAATCGCATCCATCGTCGGCGTCGGGATGACGCCGCCGAAGGTGCTGGGAATAGCAAACCCCGCGTCGTCGGTCATGATCATCAGGATGTCGGGCGCTTGCTTGGGCGGCACGATCCGCGGCGGCCACCAGGGCGTGGAATTCAGCGCGTCGTCCTTGATCACGCCGCCGAACGGCGGTGCAGGTGGGGGTAACTGGTTCCCGGGGACGGTGGTCGTGGCGTCCGGCGAGCCAGGGGTGCCGGTGACTTGCTGCGCCATCGCCGGGGTGAGCGCCAGAAGCGCAAAACCGGATGCGAGTACAGCTGCAAACAGCCTGTTTCTCATGACGTTCTCCAAGTTCTCCATCCAAGTTCGCCAGAGGAGGCGTTCGGCGGCCGCCTTCATCTGGCCAGCAGCCTCGGGTTTAGTAGCAGGGCGGATACGGGTAGTACCCGCAAGGCGGCCGGTAGTACGGGTAGGGGTATGCGGCGGCGGCTCCGGCCGCGGCGGCGCCCGCGACGGCGGCGCCGGCGGCTGCACCCCTATACCAGGCGCCCCTGTAGGCGGTGCGGCGCGCGACGCCGGCAAACGACAGCGGCGTGCGCGGCAGACCGATTATGTCGATGAAGACGGAGGCCGGGCCGTCGCTGCCGGCCAGGCTGCCTTCGAGCACGTCGACGTCGAAGCTCAACTTGTTCCCCTCAATCTTCGGGGACTTGAGAACCACCACAGCGTCCCACACCTTGTCGCCGTCCTTGCTGAAGGCGGAAACAGTCGCGTTCGGCGGATCCTTGGCAAAACTGTCCTCGTAGTTCCATTCCTTCAGGAGATCCGAGGTCAGGGCATGGCCGGCCGACCGAACCGGCCGATCGGCGAAGACGATCGCGTTCGGCGCATAACCGTACAGCGTCAATGTGTCGCCATCGAGAACGGCGCCATCGGCATTGAGAACAATCAGCGACGGCACGATATCGGGCCTGGCCTGACCGATCGTTTTCTGCAGGGGGACGTGAGGTGGCGGCGCGCTCTGGGCAAGGGACCCCGCGGTGGTCGCGAGGCAGGCCCCGATCCCCGCAACGAGAGGGAGAGCAAATTTGCGCAAGCAATACATCACAGGTAATCCTCCTCATTGTTCCGCGCTAGCGCAGTGTCTTCCCGAGGGGCATTGATCTCCATCAAACAATTGCCCGTCGCTTCAGCGGCGCGCTCGTCAGTGCGTGCCCAGCCGCGCACTGGGCGGTCGACAAAGACGCTGGCGTTTCCGGCAGCGCCCGTCAGCATCAACGCGGTGCCATCGAGCGTGGCGCCCTTTGCATTCATGACGACTAGCGACAGCACGATCTCGGGACGCACCAGGCCGATGGTCTTTTCCAGTGGCTTGTATGGCGGCTGAGTCACGGTGGCCTGGCCTAACGCGAGAGTCGGTGCGCTGCTCAGGATCGCGGCGACGGCGTGACTGGGTAGCAGCGCTCGGCACATCTGTGTGTCCCACCCGAAGGTTCGGTGCAGAGCTTATCGGAAAGCGTTTTGACGAATTTACGAATTGGGGACACTATCACCAGATGGCGGACTTCGAATCCCCCTACCGTCAACGCGCAACGCTGCTTGCTCATCTTCCGCCGTTGCTGGCCGAACTCGGTGTGCCCCTCGCACCGGTGCTGGAGGGCACCGGCATTTCGGCCGACGACCTCGCGCCCGAAGTCTACATTCCCTATGCAGGAATGCTGGTGGTACTCGACCGGGCGGCGGCGGCGTCCGGTCGGGACGACTTGGGATTCCTACTCGGGGAACGTCAGACGCTCGCGTCGCTGGGACCTGCTGGCCAGGTCATGATACTCGCCGAGACGGTCGGCGAAGCGTTGAGTGACTACGCCCAATTCCATATGTGGAATTCCACCGGGGCGGCCGCCTATGTATATTGGACCCCTTTGGACTTCGTCTTTGGCTACGGCATCTACGATCCTGCCGGCCCGGGCGCAGTCCAGATCCACAATCTGGTGCTGACGATGGGCTGCACCCTGCTGCTGAAATTGACGGGGGAGAGTGTGCGGCCAGTCGAACTCTGGTCGATGGGGCCACCACCAGCGAATTCAGGATCACTCAAGAGTTTGGCCGGCTGCCCGGTTCGCTACAGCCAGGACCGAACCTGTATGTTCCTGCCGCCCGCTGCGGCGGACTTCCGATTAGCTGGCGCCGACCGCGACGCCCATACCACAGCCTTGGCGCAACTCGCTACTCGCGCAGCTCCGGGACCCTGGGGGATGGCAGCACGGGTGCGCCATGCTCTGATGGCCTCGATCGTACGCGGGAAGATGAGCATGCCGGAAGTTGCGGCGCAACTCCGGCAACATCCGCGCAGCTTGCGCAGAGCCCTCGAACGGGAAGATACGACCTTCGCAGCGCTGCGGGACGAGATCCTCTACACTGTTGCCTGCGAGCTATTGACCCTGACCCCTCTCTACGTCAGCGACATCGCGTTGGCGCTGAACTTCGCCAACACCGGCGCCTTCACGAGCGCGTTCCGTCGCTGGTCCGGAACCACGCCCTCGGCATGGCGGCGCGTACATGCCGTAGTGTAAGCAGCGGGTGCTTTCGGGACATCTACTTGTGCGATTATAGCTTTTCGCGGAGCGCCTCGTAAGGCGTCTTTCCATTGAAGGCGCCGTGCGGTC
>JAJDOJ010000229.1 GCA_022340215.1 Gammaproteobacteria bacterium | reverse complement strand
GATTTGTGGGTCAGCACCTGGTGGCCAGGTTGGCGGATGAGGGACAGGCGATGCGCGTGCCGACGCGCAGACCGCATCGCAACCGTGACCTACAGGTGTTGCCCACCGTGCGACTGGTCGAGTCGGACGTCCACGACCCGGTGGAGCTGGACACGCTCTTCACCGGCTGCGATACCGTGATCAATCTCGTCGGTATCCTCAACGAAAAGGGTCACGACGGGAAGGGATTCGAGCGGGTGCATGTCGAACTCCCGAAGCGGGTCCTGCAGGCCTGCCAGTCGACCGGTGTTACCCGCCTGTTGCACATGAGCGCGCTGCACGCCGACGCCGGGTGGGGCCCGAGCCACTACCTGCGGAGCAAGGGTGAGGGCGAGGACGCCGTGATGGCCGCATCGGGCAAACGGCTCAAGGTCACCGCGTTCAGACCTTCGGTCATCTTCGGTCCCGGAGACAGTTTTCTCAACCGCTTCGCCGGAATCCTCAAGGTTGCGCCACTGGCCCTTCCGCTCGCCTGTCCGGACGCGCGGTTCGCCCCAGTCTTCGTCGGCGACGTGGTCCGAGCTTTCAGCGAGGCGCTGGACGATCCGGGCACCTGGGGTCGCCGCTACGATCTCTGTGGACCGAACGAGTACAGCCTGCAGGAGCTCGTTTCCTACACCGCGCGGCTGACGGGGCGACGGCGCATTATCGTCGGTCTGCCCGACTGGCTGTCTTACCTGCAGGCCGCGGTCCTGGAATACGCGCCGGGCAAGCCGTTCTCGAAAGACAACCTGAGCTCCCTCTCCGTCGACAGCGTCTGTGACGAGGGAGAACGGTGCCCGACGTCACTGGAGTCCGTGGCGCCCGTCTACCTCGGTAGACGCGACCTGCAGTCCAGGATGCAGGCCCTGCGGACAACCCGCGTCGGTGCGCAATCCCGCACCTAGTTAGTTGGCGTCCATGAACACCCGTAATGGTGGAACCGCTGCGCTTGTTCCACCCTACGGAATGTTATAACTCATTGAAAACCCGCAGGTTGGATCAGGCGAAGTGGATCCAACAGGTTGTCGAGAAGAAAAACACAGGCGTTTGTGAACGGATACTGGCTATGTAACCTGCGACTTCTCGCCGAATTTGCCGTGCCTTGCGCTCACCTGCGCCTTTCTTGCCAACCTGCCAGGCGTTCCCCGACCCGGCAAACGTGCCGGGCTCATAAACCCGTTTCGCATTCCGGATTCGCTGCAAGCGTCGCCCGGCGCCGCGACGATTCAGTGGCGCCGATTTTGCGGCTGCGGGCGTAGAACCGGTCAAAGTCACCCCCGCATGCCTCGAGCAGCGCCAGAAACGCCGCCACCTTGTCCGCGTACAGGGACACGGACAGCAGTTTTGCGTTGTTCAGCTCACCCTCGAACCAGGGGTCGTACCCCGGGTAACCGCCCCAGGATACCTTCAAGGCCTCGTAACGCACGCGCATGTCCTCCAGCACGCCGGCCTTTCGCGCACGTTTTCGCGCGTCACTGTCTTCGCTCTCGTAGACCAGGGCCAGCACTTCCCGGGTGTCCCGTACCAGTGTCACGAAGTCCTGCCTGATCCGCAGGCTGCGCCGATAGCCGTCGATCTGCGACTGGTTACCCTGCAGAGCGAGCCAGCGCTGTACACCGGCCTGCTGGACGGCCACCGCAAATGACTCGTTGAAAGAGGTGTCGCCATTGATGTATAGCTGCTGATGGGCGAGCTCGTGAAAGATGACACCGGCCATCGAGGTCTCGCCGCGATCGACCAGGGTATTCAGCAGCGGATCGTCGAACCAACCCAGGGTGGAATAGGCCGCAGCGCCGCCGACATACACGTCCCAGCCCTGCGCTGCAAGCCGGCGTGCGTAGTCGCGTGCATCGACCTCGCGAAAGTATCCGCGGTACGCAATGCAACCTGCGATGGGAAAACACCACTGCTTCGGCTTCAGCGACAGTTCCGGCACGGCGAACACGTTCCACGTCACGACCTCGCGCCCGATGTCTGCGTAACTGCGGTAGCTCCCGTTGTCCGGTAGCGAGAGTTCACGACTGGCGAACTCCCTGACCTCCAGGGCGCGCGCCAGGCGTCTGGCGAGATCGGGGGAAGTAGACGTGTCAGCAATCACGGAATCGACGGGGTCCCGACGTGACATGATGTCCATGTGACCCGACACGGCCTGGTGGTAATAGGCGAGATGACTGCAGGCGCCGAACCCGAGGCTGGATGCGATCAACATCACCGATACGCCAATACCGGCAGTTGGACGGAAAGGATTCCGTTGGTACGGATGGCGGTGGTTGCACGGCATATCGGGGGAGTAATGCTACCATAGCCCTATGAAGATCTATCTGGTTGGCGGCGCCGTGCGTGACGAACTGCTCGGCCTGCCGGTGACGGAGAAGGACTGGGTCGTGGTCGGTTCCACACCGCAGGAAATGGAGGAACAGGGTTACCGTCCGGTGGGAAAGGATTTCCCCGTGTTTCTGCACCCGGACACCTCGGAGGAATTCGCACTGGCCCGCACGGAGCGAAAAACGGCGCCGGGTTACAAGGGATTTACGATCCATGCTGACCAGGATGTCACGCTGAAGGAAGACCTGTTACGCCGCGACCTCACCATCAACTCGCTGGCCCGGGATGACGACGGGACCATCATCGATTACCTGGACGGGAAGCGGGACATCGAGCGTCGTTTGCTGCGCCACACCTCACCCGCGTTCGTCGAGGACCCGGTCCGTATCCTGCGCGTGGCGCGCTTCGCCGCCCGCTTCAAGGCGCTCGATTTCCGCGTCGCCGAGGAAACCATGGACCTCATGCGGCGCATGGTCGAGGCAGGCGAGGCGGATGCACTGGTACCGGAGCGTATCTGGCATGAATTGCTCAAGGCGCTCACCGAGGATGCGCCCGCGGAGTTCTTCAAGGTTCTGAAGGCCTGCGGCGCCCTGGCCGTTATCTTTCCGGAGATCGACCGGCTCTGGGGCGTGCCGCAATCCGAGGTTTACCATCCCGAGGTCGACACCGGCGTCCACACCATGATGGTACTCGAGCAGTCCGCCCGCCTCTGCACCAGGCCCGAGGTCCGGTTCGCCGCGCTGACCCACGATCTCGGCAAGGGCGTGACCCCGCGTGCCGAGTGGCCGAAACACCACGGGCACGAGGAGCGCGGCGCCGCCCTGGTCGAGCATCTGTGCGCGCGCATCCGTGTCCCCAATGCCTTCAGGGATCTCGCGGTGCTGACGGCGAAGTTTCATCTGCACGCCCACCGGGCGCGGGAGCTACGACCCGCGACCATACTCTCCCTGTTCGAATCCCTAGATGCGTTTCGCAGGCCCGCCCGGATTCGCGATTTTCTCACCGCCTGCGAGGCGGACCACCGCGGACGCGGGGGGATGGAGGACACCCCCTACCCGCAGGGCAAGCTGCTCGACAGGTGTCACGAGGCAGCCGCGCAGGTGGACCCCAAGCCGATCGTCGCCGCAGGCGCACGCGGTGGCGCGGTCATGAGCGCGTTGCGGGAGCGTCGACTGGAATCGATTACCGAGGTCGTCTACGGGAACCGGGTGGAGCCGGCGGATTCCTCACCGGCGCACTGACATCGGGGAGTATGCGTTGACGGGCCACGTCAACGCTCCCTTTTTCCGCCGGAGGCGGGGATCCTGGGAACCTGTTCGGCCTCGATAATCCTCGGCGAGGCCTGCCCCCCGTCTGCAGCCCCGATTGACCGCTTGGATTTCGAGAGCCTGTCCTGACGGGCGCGGGCACCGTATCCGACCAGCGCACCTCCGGCGGTCGACAGCGTCAGCAACCCCATGGTCAACAACTCGGTAAACAGCATGATGATCCCGGCACCAACAGCGCCCGTCACCGCCAGTCCCACCTTGAAGTTGGCCTTTGCATGGGCCCGGTTCGCCCCTTTCAGCACCCGCCGGTGGCTCTCCTCGATGACCCGCGTTTTTTCGCGCTCGGTCTTGACCCGCAGATTCTCCCGTTCCTTCGCGTAGCGCTCCTTGACGCGCGAGACCGTGTCCTTGTGCATATGGTTCGCGATGGAGGCAAACCAGAACGAGGCCAGCAGACTGATCACCACGACGATCAGGGAGACCGTGATCCACCAGATCCGGGTTCCGGGGTTCTGTATCGCCAGCACCAGCGCCACGGTCGACGCCAGTACGATGAAGATACCCGGCAGGAATCGGAACATCTCAATCCCCGGTTGGAAGACACACCACGGCCACGGGTATCGTCACGGTAAGCGACGCGCGCTTGCGTGGACCGGGGCAATTCCGGCGCGGGGGTATCGGCAATGCTTGCATCGATCTCTCCAGTTTCCATAACAATGGACGCGTGCCTGCGATCTTACCCCAGCGATTGACTCGAATGTGCCGTGGCGCACGGGGAGCTTGGAAAACCATCCGGGAGCCAAGGCGATGTCTGTCGGTTGACATATGCCATTTTCCGGCAATCGCCTAAACGAACAGGACGAACAGGAAACCGCCCAGCACCAGGCGGTAGACGACGAAGGGAAACATACCCATGCGATCGAGCAGCTTGAGGAAGTAGTGGATGCACAGGTAGGCGCTCACGCCGGAAAGCACGACACCGGCCAGCATGGCGCCCCAGATGGCCGGCTCGGCCTGAGTCGCCAGCTGCAGGCTCTGGTACCCGCCGGCCAGCAGGATGATCGGGATCGACAACAGAAAAGAGAACCTCGCCGCGGCCTTGCGGGTCAGTCCCATGGCGAGTCCCGCTGTCATGGTGACGCCGGATCGCGACGTGCCCGGGATCAGGGCCAGGGCCTGCGCGCACCCGATGACCACGACGTCTTTCCAGCCCACCCCATGCTCGTCGCGGGTCCGCCGGCCACGCACGTCCGCCCACCACAGCAGCAGGCCGAAGACGATCGTGGTCGTCGCGATGACCAGGGGCGAACGCAGGTGTTCCTCGATGAAGTCGTTGAACAACAGTCCGGTCAACGCCGCCGGTACGGTACCGATCAGGACCGCCCAGGCAAGCCTGGCGTCCTGGGTGGGCTCGCTGTGGAAGGACTTCAGCCAATCACGCGTCATTCGCAGGAGGTCCTCCCTGAAATAGGCGAGAACGGCCAGCAGGGTGCCCACATGGACCGCCACGTCGAAGGCCAGCCCCTGATCGCTCCACTCCGTGAGCGCGGGTACCAGGATCAGGTGCGCCGAACTCGAGATCGGCAGGAACTCGGTCAGTCCCTGTACGACGGACAGGACAACGATCTGGGTCAGGTCCACTACGGTTCTCCTCGGGGCATCAAAGACGGTTCCGGAAATCACGCAACGAGAAACCGGACAGGCGCCGCGTCACACCCTTCGACAACGCCATGACATGAAAACGGTCGCCCATCTCGCCCGGCAGCGTCAGTCGCTTGATCTGCTGGGCGACGTGCAAGCGCTCGAGATCGTCCCCGGCCCGCTCCACGAAACCGGTGATCCCGGCACCGAGAAGAAACTGCGCCTGGGTGGTAAACCCCTGCACCGCGAATCCCGCCGCCACCGCGGCCTCGGCCACCGCGGTGAAATCCACATTGGCGCTGATGTCCTGCAAGCCGGGCAAAAAAAAGGGATCGTCGTGCGCCCTGTGCCGGTAGTGACAGAGAAGCGTACCCTCCCGGCGCTGGGGATGGTAATACTCGGCGCGAGGATACCCATAGTCAATCAGCAGCACCACGCCCGCCTCCACAGCATGATAGAGGGCCTCAAGCCACGGCCCCAGGCCGGGATTCAGCTCGGATTCGTAACCCGGTTCCCAGGGATTGCCCAACGACGCGGAGAGGTTTGTCACGAGACTCCGCAAAGCCGGGTCCGCCGGACCGGTTCGCCAAACCGGCTGACCGTCCCCGATCCCAACCCGGCGCTCCCGGACACCGCGATCGCCCCAGCGGAAACAACGGACGGGCATTGCATCCAGCATCTCGTTGGCCACCACCACACCCCGGAACCCGGGTCCGGGCAGAGAGTCCTGCCAATGTGTCCTCTCCAGGTGCGCAGCTGCGCGGGAAGCGACCCGGCGGCGCTGGCGCTCACGCAGGTCGCCGCTCACCTCGAGGATGGCATAGGCCCCGGGCAGGCTGCCGGTATCGCCCAGCGCATTCAGCATATCGGACGCCATTGTCCCGGAACCACCGCCGAACTCGAGGATGTCCCCCCCGCCCAGTTCCCGCAGCACCTCGCCGCACTGATGCGCGAGACAGGCGGAGAACAGGGGGGACACCTCCGGTGCGGTGACGAAGTCGCCCCGCTCGCCCAGCTTCTCGGCCCCGGCACTGTAATAGCCGAGTCCCGGCGCGTACAGTGCCATCTGCATGTATCGATCGAAACCGATCTCGCCGCCGGACTCCCGGATCTCATCCAGGATGCGATCCAGAAGCTCGCGACTGTGGGCCAGCGCCGCATCTCCTGGCGGTGGCAATCCAAACGCCCGGTGACCGGATATCGAGTCAGTCGCCATTTCTGCGATGACGCGGCGGTACGAGGTGTTGGATAATCGGGGATCTCACTCGGCCCATCCGCCTGTTCACATCGAACCTGCGCCGGGCGACGTCAAAGGCATTCACCGGGCGCAAAGGCGATGCAGAATACAACACCGGATCAACCCGGGAAAACAGCACTGATCACCGGGGCGGCCCGGCGGGTGGGCGCGGTCATCGCGCGTGCCCTGCACACCGAGGGAATGAACGTCGTGATCCACTACCGTAGTTCACGGGACGACGCACTGCGACTGCGCGATACCCTTGAGACAGCACGCCCGGATTCCGTCGACCTGCTGCAGGCCGACCTGCTCGACACCGGCTCCCTGCCCGACCTCGCAGCCCAGGCCCACGGGCGCTGGGGCAGACTGGACGTGCTCGTCAACAATGCGTCCAGCTTCTACCCGACCCCCGTGGGAGAGATCACCGAGGTCGACTGGGACGTACTGACGGGCCCGAATCTCAAGGCCCCGCTGTTTCTCACTCAGGCCGCCGCGCCGTACCTGACGTCCAGCCGGGGATGTGTGATCAACATGGTCGACATTCACGCGGACCGACCGTTGAAGAACTACACCGTCTACAGCCTTGCCAAGGCCGGACTGGTATCGCTGACCCAATCGATGGCCCGCGAACTGGGTCCCGGTGTTCGGGTCAACGGAATCGCGCCGGGCGCGATCCTGTGGCCTGAGCGTGAAGACTACGCGGGCGCTCAACGGGATATCATCGAACGCACGGCGCTGAAACGCCAGGGAGAGTCGGCCGACATCGCCCGTACGGCGCTGTTTCTGATCAGGGACTCGGCCTATATCACCGGACAGATCATCACCGTCGACGGCGGACGCACCCTGTCCAACTGATCAACTCCGGCCACCGGCCAATAGATGCGAGTGAGCGCTAACCCCAACAATTAAGGAGTAAATCGAAGCCATGAAAGCCGTCGTCATGACCGCCGCCGGCGGTCCCGAAGTCCTTGAATTCCGAGATATCCCGGAACCGGAAATCCTCAGCGATACGCAGATCAAGGTGCAGGTGAAGGCGGCGGGTGTCAACCCGGTGGACACCAAACTACGCTCGCGTGGGGTATTCTATCCCGACGCGCTGCCCGCGGTGCTGGGTTGCGACGGGGCCGGGGTCGTGGTCGACAGTGGTGCGGCGGTCAAGCGGTTCCGGGAAGGCGACGCGGTCTGGTTCTGCAACGGCGGGCTGGGGGGGGACCAGGGCAACTATGCCGAGTACACCGTCGTCGAGGAGAGCGTGGCCCAGTCCAAGCCGGTGTCCCTTTCCTTCGACGAGGCGGCGGCCGCGCCACTGGTGCTGATCACCGCCTGGGAGTCGCTGCACGACCGCACCCGCCTCGGCATGGGAAAGACGGTGTTGGTGCACGCGGGCGCCGGGGGTGTCGGTCACGTCGCCATCCAGCTCGCGAAATTCGCCGACTGTCCTGTGTGCACGACCGTGGGATCCGAGGAGAAGGCGGAGTTCGTCAAGTCCCTGGGTGCCGATGAGGCGATTCGATACCGGGAGCAGGATTTCGTAGAGGCCGTGAAGCACTGGACATCGGGTGCCGGCGTGGACATCGCCCTCGATACGATCGGCGGCAGGACCTTCGCCCGAACGTTGGCAGCCATGGCCTTCTATGGCGACCTCGTCACCATTCTTGCGCCGGGCCCGGATATCGACTGGCAGGAGGCCCGCCGTCGAAACCTGCGCATCGCCTTCGAACTGATGCTCACGCCCATGCTGGAGGCGCTCCCCGATGCGCGCCTTCACCACGGGGAGATCCTCGAATATTGCGCGCGTCTGTTCGAAAAGCAGGAAATGCGGATCCACGTGTCGCACCGATTTCCCCTGGAAGACGCCGCCGAAGCTCACCGCCTTGTCGAGGAGGGCCACGTCACGGGCAAAGTCGCGCTGATTATCTAACCAGAGAGGGGATCAACGACTGGAATCGAAAGGGTTACGGGGACCCTGCCCGCCGATCGGGCGCCACCGCTACTTCCACAAGCTCTATGCGCTCGTCACCGTATTGCCGGACCTGGACGCACCTACCCAGGAGACGCTGCTCGCGGCGATGGAAGGCCACCGACCGACACGACGACGCCCCCGCGAGTCAAGTGCCTTTACCACCCGCATTCGACGGCCTCCGGGCCAGAAACGCACCGATCACCGCTCGGGAGACCCGATGTGCCTCGGGCCAGTTGCTGGCCCGAGGCCCCGCCACGTTGAGGACGTGAATCGAACGGCCGGCGACGAAGTCGCTGAGCATATCCACCGCTCGGGCCTGCGAAAGCCGCGCCATATCGAGCAGCAGACAGATCTTGTCGAAGCGTCTGCAATACGCTGCCGTCAGCCGGGTCCCTCCCTCGAGCCTGCCGAAGTGCAATATGACCGTCGCGTCGCTGTCCCGTACATTCTGCTCGGTACGTCGGGAATAAACCGCCGATCGGTGCTCGCGCAAGGGATAGCGACCGGGGATGGGTCCATCCTCGGCCAGGCGCCCGCGCGGGCACCATCCACCCGCGGGAACACCCAGATCGAGCGCCGCGTCGAGTGCCCCCCGGTCGACACCGGTCTGGCCACCGGAGACGATCCGGATCGCCCGGACCTGGCCAGGTCCCCCGTTGCTCAGCAAGAGACCGTCCCGTCCGATCGCAGGGCATCCCCGGCCTTGGGCCTCCCGCGCGGGGTCAGCCGGTTCTCACCACGAGTTCGGCGCTGGTGGTCGCTCGGCGGAGGGGCTCCGCAGGGATTTGCGTCAGACTCCGCCAACTGCGGAACTCCGGGCGACCCATCGGGTCGATGAGGAAACCGATAGATTCCTGTAGACTTCGTGCTGCCGATCCCTGTAAACGGCCAACTCGCCCAATGAACCTGACACGCCTCCTCGCGATGCTGGGAGCTGCGATCCTCGCGTCACCGGACACCGAAGCCGCAACCTACCCGCTGCCGCCGGAGGGCGACAGCGTCATTGGACAGATACGCTATGTCCTTCCCGAATACGACGACACCTTCGTCGATCTGGCCTGGGAAAACAATGTGGGCTACCGTGAACTGCAACTCGCCAATCCTGGTATCGATCCCTGGATCCCAGGTGCGGACGCCCGTGTCGCGATTCCATCCAGCCATATCCTCCCGGATACACCGCGCGAGGGAATCGTTCTCAATGTGCCGGAGATGCGGCTGTATTACTACCCCAAGGCCGCGAAGGGAGAGCCGGCCAAGGTCATCACCTACCCGATCAGCATTGGCCGGCAGGACTGGCGAACCCCGCTCGGACTGACCCGGTTGATCAGGAAGGACAGGAATCCCGCCTGGTATCCTCCAGAATCGATCCGTGCCGAACACGAAGCCCGGGGCGACCCTCTGGAAGAGGTGGTTCCCCCCGGACCCGACAACCCCCTCGGCACCCGTGCACTGCGCCTTGGCATCCCCGGATACCTCCTGCATGGCACCAACAAACCCGCCGGGATCGGCATGCAGGTCACCCACGGCTGCATTCGGCTTTTCCCCGAGGACATCGAGAACCTGTACGAGCAGGTCGCGGTGGGGACACCGGTGCGGATCGTGGACCAGCCCTACAAGACCGGATGGCACAATGGGGAACTCTATCTCGAGGTTCACCCTCCTCTGGACCGTGAAGAAGGCGGCGCGAAGGACCTGACACCGATCGTCAGGCACCTCGAGGAAACTGCCGAATTAGAGGGAATCAAACTGGACTGGGCCCTGGCTAGAAACCTCGCGAGCAACCCGAACGGACTCCCCGTAGCGGTTTCCCTTTCGAACACCGCCGGCGGCGGGGCGTCTCCGAATGGGCTGAGCACCGTACAGACGGCGACGCGGGACGACGAGCCGACCGAAGACACCGTCAGCCCGGAAATTTTCTGAACATCAAGGCACCCGCAGGGATCTCAACTGAAGTGGATCAGGCGGGGCATCAGAGAGACTGCCTCCCCGGCGGAAGACCAGTGATGCCATCTGGGAAGCTACGGCGAATCAGGCCTCCCAACCGGGGGCGTCTAGGATTTCGTCAGCGAAGCGTTCGACGAACGCTTACTTGCGCTGTGACTCCTCGAACATCCGGTCCATCTTCTCGTTGGTGCCGACGCAGCAGACCGCCGACTCTTCGGCGGCCGCCTTCGCATCCTCGGCGATCGCCATGGCCCCCGCCGCCTCGTCGTTGGCTGTCCTGGCGTCCTCGCTCGCGGCATTTGCCGTGGCCTCAACCTCGCTGAGATGTTGCTTGACCTTTTCAAGTTGCTGACTGGTCGCACATCCGGACAGACCCAACACCAATGCCACACCGGCAGTGGTCAGAATCTTGCTCGCTGAAACTTTCATTTGTTATAGCCCCTGTTGACTCGATTAAGATGCCAAAATTCGTAAAAAACTTACGTGAAGACTCGCCACAACAGCGATCCGAGTGCAAGTATAAAAGTTTTTCCAGGGGCGAGCAAAAGACAGCATGGCCGATCTACCGGGGAGGTTCGGGAGGGTCGTTCCGATCGTTTTTGGCCCGGGAATCCATCACGACGGGACCATCGGGGTGTTCGATATGGACGTACTCGACGAACCGTGCCAGAACGATGGCGACGCCATGCCAGCGATCGGCGCCATTGAGGCTGTACTCGAACACATAGAACCTGCGCAATCGCACCCGTCCGTTCCGATCCCGGCCCAGCCTCATTCGGCCGAGCCGAACCGTCTGGTCCAGCAACTGGATGTCCATATCCCGGCAGATTCTGGCCACGCGATCGAGCGCGGTCTCCCGTGCATGGAGGCTATCGACCCAGAACCAGGTCAGCAGTGCGATCGCCAGCAGCCCGAAACCGGTGCTCATTACCCGCGACAGTCCTTTAATGAATATCCAGATATTTTCCGAATCAACCGGAAACCCACCGCGTTTCAGCGCGGAGAACTGCCTCACGGGGCCCCATAAGGACCACTGCGTCCCCTGATCGCAGTACGAGTCCCTCACTCGGATCGTCGCCTCTGACAGAACCACGACGCAAGGCGCTTATCCGCGCTCCGGTCCGGTCCAGGTCCAGTTCGCCGCGCGCGGCCCACCTCGCGAGCGCCCTTCTGCAACACGAAGGTATGCCGTTGAATGAAGGAGCGTTCCGTTGCGGAGCTGCAAAATTCAGAACATCGGGGCCCGACAGGGCTGCCGCTGAGGGTCGCCGCAAATGCACTGTGCAATAGAGCGGGCCATTTCCCTGTTCCGCAACGAAAGAACCCCCGACCATTCGAGTCAGGGGTTCGTCGATTCCGCTGTATCCGGAACCGGATCAACCGAGGCCCGCGAAGATCTTGTCCCGAATCTCGTCGACCTTGCCGATACCGTCGATCTTGATGTATCTCGGGGCATCGGCCTCACCGCTGGCCGCCCAGTCCGAGTAGTAGCGCACCAGGGGCTCGGTCTGGTCGTGGTATATCGCGAGACGCTTTCGTACCGTCTCTTCCTGATCGTCGTCGCGCTGGATCAGGTCATCGCCCGTCTCGTCGTCCTTGCCTTCCACGCGCGGCGGGTTGAAAACCACGTGATAGGTCCGCCCCGAAGACAGGTGCACGCGCCGCCCGCTCATCCGCTTGACGATCTCCTCGTCGTCGACATCGATCTCGACCACCGAATCAATCGGCACGCCATCGGTCTTGAGCGCCTCGGCCTGCGCCAGGGTGCGCGGAAACCCATCGAACAGGAACCCGTTGGCGCAGTCGGGTTCAGCGATGCGTTCCTTCACCATACCGAGGATGATTTCGTCCGAGACCAGGCCACCCTCGTCCATGATCTTCTTCGCCGCCTTGCCGAGTTCGGTACCCTGCTTGACGTGCCCTCGCAACATGTCCCCTGTGGATATCTGGGGAATATCGTACTTCTCCTTGATGTAATTGGCTTGAGTGCCCTTACCCGCACCCGGGCCGCCCAGCAGAATGACGCGCATGTCAAATCTCCGTCAGTGTGAAAACTGCTGCGGGATTCTGCCACACTCCCAACCTCTATCACAGTCCGTGGCACCGCAGGTGAGCGGGAATCGTGCCGAGACCGGGTGCCGCGGCAAGCGGCGCGCCGTTACAGCCAAGTGGCATGACAAAGGGCTTTTACGGTATTCTCGGGCGTTCCGCAAATTCAGCTGTTACGGCCCCGACCTTAATGAAGGCAATTCCGGATTTCACAGAAACCGAACGCTGGACCATCCAGACAACCGTCGACGAGCGCTGGGGCAAGGGCAACACCGAAATCCTGGTAGCGGACGTCGATATCAAGCTGAAGCCGGGCGACCCGGGGCTCACCAGTTGTCCTGCCATGTTCTGGAACGTCGGGCAGTGGAACTTCGTCGTGCTCAAATCGGCGGACAATCGCTACCGCTGCCGGTTCTTCAGAAGGGAGGACCTGGAGCAGATGGGCACGGGGATCGACGAATACGACGATATCGCCGAGTGCGTGGTCACCTTGCTGCAGACCCAGGCGGACTGCGCAAGATCGCTGGACCAGGGGTTCCCCGGCTAGGCTTCGGGGGCAGCGCCACTCGACAAACACTCAAAGTCTTTAAAGTCTTTAGGGAGACAAGCATGTCCAAGAAGAACGCCTTTTACGCCCAATCCGGGGGGGTCACCGCCGTCATCAACGCGTCGGCCTGTGGCGTGATCGAAACCGCCCGAGATCACAAGGACAGGATTGGCAAGGTCTATGCGGGCCGCAACGGCATCATCGGTGCACTGGCTGAGGACCTGATCGACACCAGCAAGGAATCGAAACGCGCCATCGCGGCGCTCCGTCATACACCATCGGGCGCGTTCGGATCCTGCCGCTACAAACTGAAGAGTCTGGAAGAGAACCACGCGGAGTACGAACGCCTGATCGAGGTATTCGAGACACACAATATCGGATACTTCTTCTATAACGGTGGTGGTGACTCGGCCGATACCTGCCTCAAGGTGTCACAACTGTCCAAGAGTATGGGCTATCCGATACAGGCGATCCACGTCCCCAAGACTGTCGACAACGATCTCCCGATCACGGACAACTGCCCCGGTTTCGGATCCGTCGCCAAGTACATCGCTGTCTCCACCCGCGAGGCCAGTTTCGATGTCGCATCGATGGCCAAGACCTCCACCAAGGTCTTCGTCCTCGAGGTGATGGGGCGTCACGCCGGCTGGATCGCGGCCGCAGGCGGCCTGGCCTCGGACGAGCATACCGAGATCCCGATCATCATCCTGTTTCCCGAAGTCACCTTCGACAAGGACAAGTTTCTCGCCCGCGCGAAGGAGCTGGTCGAGAAGTTCGGATACGTCACTGTCGTCGTCTCCGAGGGCGCCCGCTGGCCGGACGGCAGTTTCCTCGCCGAGGCGGGAACCCGCGATGCGTTCGGTCACGCCCAGCTCGGCGGGGCCGCTCCCGTGGTGGCCGGTATGGTCAAGGACGCGCTCGGCTATAAGTATCACTGGGCCGTGGCCGACTACCTGCAGCGCGCGGCCCGCCATATCGCCTCGAAATCGGACGTCGACCAAGCCTACGAAGTCGGCAGGGTGGCGGTCAAGTATGCCCTCAAGGGCAAGAACTCTGTCATGCCCGCGATCGTCCGCACCTCCGACAAGCCCTATCGCTGGAAGATCGGCCAGGCCGATCTTTCCAAGGTCGCCAACAAAGAGAAGATGATGCCGGCAGGTTTCATCAGCCAGGATGGATTCGGGATCACGGCGAAGTGCCGCAGCTATCTGGAGCCGTTGATCAAGGGCGAGGCCTATCCGCCCTACAAAAACGGCCTACCGCAGTATGTTCGACTGAAGAATGTCGCCGTGCCGCGCAAGCTGGACGATTTCGACGTCAAGCCCTGATCTATCGCCATCGGGAGCGGGACCGTTTCCCACTCCCGGGACACTCCGATTTACACTTCAACTAGCTGTCGTACCGCCAATGACATTGGACAAGGCAAGAGAACTGCTGGCGAACCAGGTCAAGGTTGCCGGCGGCTATACCCGCAACGGCGCAAAACTGGTCCTGGCCGAGGTTCAGAAAGAGCACGGCCAGGACACCGTCGACGAGCTTATCCGGGAATTCGACCTGGAAAACCTGTTCGGTTTCAAGCCCGGCAGCAAGTTCCGGGGTTTCTGACTATCCGGCCACGTGCCGGAGCAATGCGGGCAACATTCGTCTGGGCCGAAGCGGCTAGAGAACGGACCCTCCGTTCCGAAACCTGTCCAGGGCCCAACCAACCGCAGCTCCCTCCATCGTATCTGCACCGGTGATTCCCGATGTTACAGGCCATTTGTCCGCAGAGCCGAAGATTAAATCTTGGTAATGTTGCGGAGCAATTCAGAACTCCCCGTCGGCCCACCCTGTCTATACGGGGTACTGCGGGCATTGCAGCCGAAGCAAACCTAAAATTTTATTTCTTCCAGGAGTCAACTATGAAACGAAGAGGGCCCTTGCAGATCGTCTGGGTGCTTTTTTTGATGCTGGCCGTGGGGACCGCGCAGGCTGCGCTTCCCGAATTCACGGGACTGGTGCAAAAAAACAGTCCGGCCGTGGTCAATATCCGTACGGTCCAGGTCGCCGAGAACAGCCGGACCAGTATCGGACCGGAGATGCTCCCGGACCTGCCGGACGGCAGCCCGTTCAACGATTTCTTCAATCGCTTCTTCGAAGCCCAGCCCGAGATTCCGCAAGAACACAGGGCGCGCGGCGTCGGTTCGGGTTTCATCATCTCCTCGGATGGCGAGATCCTCACCAACGCCCATGTCGTCAAGGATTCCGACGAGATTATCGTTCGGCTGTCGGACGAGCGGGAGCTGCCAGCAAAGGTGCTCGGTATCGATGAGAGAACCGACGTAGCGCTGATCAAGGTGGATGCCGACAACCTGCCGGTGGTCAAGATCGGTAACTCCGACGACCTGGCGGTCGGCGAGTGGGTCCTCGCCATCGGATCGCCGTTCGGCTTCGAGCACACCGCAACCCAGGGTATCGTCAGCGCCATCGGGCGCAATCTCCCCAGCGAAACCTACGTCCCCTTCATCCAGACCGACGTGGCGGTCAACCCCGGCAACTCGGGCGGCCCGCTGTTCAACACTGAAGGAAAGGTCGTGGGGGTGAACTCGCAGATCTTCAGCCGATCAGGCGGATACATGGGCCTTTCCTTCGCCATCCCGATCAACGTGGCCATGAACATCTCCGGACAGTTGAAGGAGCATGGACACGTCAGCAGGGGCTGGCTGGGGGTCACTATCCAGCCAGTGACTCGCGAACTGGCGGAATCGTTCGGGTTGGATCGTCCCCGGGGGGCGCTCATCGCCGAGGTCAGCGACGGCAGCCCGGCCGACAAGGCGGGCCTGAAGCGCGGCGACATTATACTCGAGTACGATGGTCGCGCCGTCAGCGAGTCGGCAAAGCTTCCACCGATGGTGGGTAGCACCAAAGTCGAGAGCAAGGTGCGGGTCAAGATCCTGCGCGGCGGTAGCGAGAAGACGATGCGCGTCCGCATCCGTCCCCTGGAGGACCCGGATCAGGTGGCCACCGCAAGCCCGCAAGGAGAAAAGGGCAGAATGGACAAGATGGAGATGTCCGTTGCAGCACTCGGCCAGGAAGAGCGCAAGAACCTCGGTCTCAAGCGCGGAGGTGTCAGGGTCACCAGTGTGGCGTCGGGTCCGGCGGCGCGGGCGGGTATCCGTCCGGGTGACGTCATCCTGAGCATCAACAACAAACCCATCGAAGGAGTGGGTGACCTGAAAGGCAGTCTGGACTCCCTGCCCGACGGCAAGCCGGTCCCCGTCCTTGTCCAGCGGGACAGCAACGCCATCTTTCTGGCACTGACGGTCCCCAAGGCCTAATTCTCCGGTGCAGGCGCGGAGGGGCGGCGCCGAAACGGCCCGCCCCTCCGCGACCGGCAGCCCTTCTTGTCAGGTATCATGGTAAAGAAATCCAGGCGGGGACGCGGCGCCGTCTGGGGAACCTGCGCAGTGAAAATCCTCTCATTGCCCCATCCGAAGGACTCGGGCGCGGCAATCCCGCAAAGGCGCAGGTGACCGCCTCCAACCAGTGGCGTTCGGACTGGGCGGACTCGAGTCCGATGTTTGAGGACCTGCGCGAACTGGCCGGGCGGACCGCTTGGTCGGACTGGCCTGATTGCGGCGAACTGAACGCGCTGCTGGCAGACCGGGTGAGCACAGCAACCGGTAAAAACATTCGCTTTTCACCGCAAGACCACACCCTGCCGCTACCCGGGATGTCCTATGAAGAGCGCATCTTCCACACAGGCGTCGTCAGCACCCGGTGTGGAAACTGGCACGACCTGTTCAACGCCCTGATGTGGGTGCAGTGGCCGGGGCTGAAGGCGGCGATGAACGCTGCGCACTGTCGGGGACCGGCGCCCGGCAAGGGAACCAACCGGTCCCGCTTACGGGACGCCATTACCCTCCTCGACGAATCCGGCCTCGTTGTGGCGGCCAGTGATCGCGCACATCTCGAAGCGCTGCGCGAGCACCAGTGGAAGACGCTGTTGTTCTGGGACCGCGGGCAGTGGAATCGTTCCATTCGCACCTTCATCGTCGGACATGCGCTGTACGAGAAGGCGCTGAAGCCCTACCCTGGCATGACCGGACGCAGCCTGCTGGTCCAGGTCGACCCGGATTTTTTCTCCCTCGAACCGAAACTCCGGTACGAGGTCCTGGATCGACACGCCGCAAGTCTGCTGACCGGCTCGCCCGTACCGAAAACACCCCGCGAACTCGGCGTCCTGCCGCTATTTGGCGTTCCGGGATGGAACTCGAACAAACCGGATGAGGCGTTCTACGAGGATCCCTGGGTCTTCCGCCCCAGGGAGAACCCGGCCCGTTCACCGGGTCCGATCATTACGAGGTGCGCACTGACTGCATAGCTTTCGCGAACCGGCGCACAGGACCAGCCACGGACGACCGAACCCACCTGTGACCGGTGCCTACGACTCGACTTTTTATATTATAATGTTCTAATATATGGCTGGCTCACCAGGCGGCGGCAACCGTACCCGAGTCGACGGCGGGTGGCAGGTAGGTTCCGCCGAACGTCTCAGGAAGATCTCGGGACGACATCCTCGAGTTGCGGCAGTTCGGCGCGGACTCCTCTTTCGCCCATAGCGACAGAACTCTCAGAAAGGCCAGGGGATTACGTATATTGTATCGTAAGGAAAGCTGGGCGGAACCCCGGGGATTGACGAGAAGATCACCGGTCGAACTGCCTCGCGAGCGGATACCTACAGACTACACCCATCGGCAAGAGCGATATGTACGAAGCATTCTACAAGTTGCGCGCGGACCCCTTCATGATGAGCCCTGATCACCGGTTCTCGTATCCGCACCGCAGCTACACAAAGGCTCGCAGCCACCTCGAATACGGATTGCTGCGAGGTGAAGGGCTGGTCGTCGTTACCGGCGCCCCCGGCATGGGCAAATCCACGGTGATCAGCGATGTTCTGGAGCAGTACTCCAGACAGCACAACATTCAGGTTGCGCGCCTGCAGACTACGCAACTGGAAACCAACGAACTGCTGCGAATGGTGGCCTATTCCTTCGGGATCAACGCCGATCGAATGGACAAACCCACGGCGCTCAACCGGATCGAGGAATACCTGCACCAGCAGTATGACGCGCGTCGCAGAGTCCTGCTGATCATCGACGAAGCGCAGCACCTCACCGAGGGTTCGCTGGAGGAGCTTCGGTTACTGACCAACATTCAGCGCGACAGCAATCAACGCTTCCAGATCTTCCTCCTTGGGCAACCGCAGTTGCAGAGTCTCGTGAGAGGGCCTTCGATGGAGCAGTTGCGACAGAGGATCGTCGCAATCAGCAACTTCGAGCCGCTGGACGAGGAGGAGACCCGGGAGTTCATTCTCCACCGTCTCACTGTAGCCGGCTGGGAAGGCGATCCGGAGATCACTGGCGAGGCGGTGTCGCTCATTCACCGGTTCAGCGAGGGGATCCCCCGGCGGATCAATATGATCTGCAGCCGTTTGCTGCTCCACGGCGCGGTCGATGAAAAGCACCTGCTGGACGTGGATGATGTACGCGGCGTGCTGGACGAACTGCCCCTCGAGATGACGGAGGATTCGAACCGCAAAACCCACAACCCACCATTGAGAATACCGGGCAGGGGATCGAAGACGATCAAGAAATACGAGCGCTGGTACGCGGCCGCGCGCGGCGAGGCCTCGGGAAAACCGTCAGCGAAACCGACGATGTCCAGCACTGCCGAGAAACAACTAGAAACCGTGGCGCACGATGCCTTAAGTGACACGGATCTCGACGTGGACGAATTCGACACCGCACACCCGGAGACACGGAGTGTCGATGACGAAGTCGACTCGTTGGCGAATCTCCAGGACATCAAGGCGCCGGTGCATCTGAGGACGGTCGCAACGCGGGAAATCCCCGAGAGTCCCCAATATGATTCCCCGACCGTGTCCATGGACAGCACCCGGGTCCGAAACGAGACCGAACCCCGCATGTACTCCAGCGACGATGTCGCCGGGGATAATCAGCACATCGACGAATGGGAGCGGCTGAAAAGCTCCCAGTCTCGCGCCGCCATGCCGACATGGGTCGCGGCGGTGTTGCTGTTCGGTGTGATCTTCATCGGTACGCTTGCGGTGCTGTACTGGGTCAGCGGTGCGAACGGTACGGTACCGGACCGTGAGGTCAAGGGACTCGACATTCCGAAGAAACAACTGCTGCACGGTCACTCGGGCCCCGACCAGGGCGCACGGGAGACCTCTCCCCGGGTTGCCGCGATGGAGTCTACTCGCTCCGAGACGCCGGATTCGGGCGACGCACCCGGTGTCGCTCAGGTGAGCGGCAGGGCAGTCATCAGCGACGAGGTGGAACAGGCGCTCAAGACCCGTTCGATCAGCGTCGATCGTCTCTCTCAATCACTCAGAATCTCACTGAATTCCAACGCGCCCTTTAAGCAGGACAGTGCCCAACTGCTACCCCCGACGCGGCACTCCCTTGAAGAACTTGCCCGCGTACTGGGCCACTATAACGGGTTCACCGTCAACGTCGTCGCCTACTCCAACGACAGCGCTAAAACCGCCGGTGACGAGTCGCCCAGGCTCTCCCGCCTGCGTGCCAGGGTCATCGCTGACTACCTCATCGCCCACGGCCTGGAAGGATACCCAATGCGCACCGAGGGGCTCCCCGCGGACGTCAGGGTTGGTAGCCCGGGCAGCGCCGTCGCTGCTGATCAGGTGATCGACATCTACCTGACCCCGGTGGCGTAGTCCCGGCAGGGCCATCGGCGCCTCGCCGCAAACCGGCGTCCCTCTGTCCCCCAAGGATCGGGGTGGCGCTTAGCGATATCACCCTGTCAATGCCCCCGGGGGGGGCCAGCGAATCCGCTGACCTTCGCCACCGGCGGCGGCGTGCCCGTCGATCTCGCGCCTTCGTAGCCGCCAGGGGATTCCCGACGAGGATACCGCCTGCATTTGGAACTACACTTGTTTTGGAGGGGTCCCAAATCACATGCATCCCCTTCGACACCCGGGCAGAGGGACTGCAAGCGCGATCACAATGTTCATCCATTCGGCGATTCGAATCGGTGCTGTCGGTCTGGCGATGGCACTGCTCCCGGCCCAGGTATCCGGCAGGAACGACGAGGCGGAATTTGCACAGATGCGGCAGGAGATGGTCAGCGATCTCAAGCGCTATACGAGGCGCGTCGGAGACGAGTCGGGCTCGCCTACCCTCAGTGACGAGGTCTGGGCATCCATGGAGAAGGTACCCAGGCACCAGTTCGTACCAGACGACGAAAAGGACTACGCCTATGAAAACCGGCCCCTGCCCATCGGTTACGGTCAGACCATCTCACAGCCCTATATCGTGGCCCTGATGACCGACCTTGCCCAGGCGGACAAGGACGACATCGTGCTGGAAATCGGCACCGGATCAGGATATCAGGCGGCCGTGTTCTCGGAAATCGCAGCGCATGTCTACACGATGGAGATCGTGGAACCCCTGGCGGAAGCCGCTGCCCGAAGATTCGAGGACCTCGGTTACACCAATATCACGACACGTACCGGCGACGGCTACTACGGTTGGCCGGAGCACGCCCCCTACGATATCATCCTGGTCACAGCAGCTGCCACGGGTATTCCCCCGCCGCTGATCACGCAACTCAAGCCGGGAGGGCGAATGGTCATTCCGGTCGGGGAGGTCTTCTTCACGCAACAGCTCCTTGTGCTGCGCAAAGACGACCAGGGAAAGGTCACGACCCAGCACATACTGCCGGTACGATTCGTCCCGCTCACGGGCGATCACCGATCCCGGAGATGAGCGATGACCTGCCGGGACACCCCACCCGGCGGTACCGAATTGTCCAACTGACACCGGGACATCGGCCGCAATGCGAAACCGATCGACGCCCGCTGACGCCCCGGCCTGGCACCCGGGCGGCGATAGCGCCCGGCAAACGGCCCCTCACACAGATCTGTATCCCTGCATCGGACTGGTCTCGGCCGCGGCGCTGGCCTACGAGATCCTCCTGATGCGGCTTTTCTCTATCGCCCACTGGCACCATTTCGCCTACATCGTCATCAGCCTCGCCTTACTGGGCTATGGTCTCAGCGGCACCCTGATCACACTGGTCCGGGAGCGCTCGAAGATGCAGCCCGCGGTCTGGCTGCGGGGAAATGCCCTGCTGTTCGGCATCACGGCGTTGCCCTGCTATGTCCTGGCGATGCATGTGCCGTTCAACGGTCTGGAGATCGTGTGGAACCTCGATCAGATCGGCTGGTTGACGATCCTCTACACGCTCCTCGCGATACCGTTCTTGTGCGCCGCCAATTTCGTCGGCGCGGCGCTGACGATCTATGCCGACCGCGCGCCGCGGATCTACGGTTGGGACCTGGCCGGCGCTGGAATCGGTGTCATCGTCGTCGTCGCGATGGCCTGGTTTCCGCCGCAATGGTCCCTGAAAGGTGTCTCCATGGTTGGAATCGCCGCCGGCGCATACCTGTGGAGGCCGTGGAGGCCGGGAACGATCGTCGCCGGCCTGCTGCTGTGTGTCGCAGTCCTCCTCGTCCCCCAGGCATGGTTGAGTCCCGTGATATCGGAGTTCAAGTCCCTCCCCCGGACCCTGACCATCAGGGGCGCCAGAATCGTGCACGAATCGTTCTCGCCCTGGGGCATGCTCACCGCGGTCGAAAACCCCGATATCCCCTTCCGCCACGCACCCGGCCTGAGCCTGGTCACCACCGACGAACCGCCTCCCCAGGTGGCTGTGTTCACCGACGGGGACGCGATGACCACCATCACGCGGACTGGCGGGTCACAGGATTCCCTGCGTTATCTTGAGCAACTCCCCTCCGCCCTGCCCTACGCCCTGCTCGACGAACCCGATGTGCTGATACTGGGCGCGGGCGGCGGGACCGACGTCGTTCAGGCCCTCTACCACGGCGCCACGCGGGTCGACGCTGTTGAACTCAATCCCCAGTTGTCAGAACTGGTGCGTGTCGCTTACCGCGACTTCACCGCAGGGCTTTACGATCGATCGGATGTCAGCATTCACGACTCCGAGGCGCGAGCCTTCCTTCGCCGCAGCGAGCGGCGCTACAAGCTCATTCAGATCCCCCTCCTGGGTTCGTTCGGTTCCTCGAGTGCCGGGACTCGCGCGCTGGACGAGAACTACCTCTATACCGTGGAGGCGTTCGAAGACTTTCTCTCTCACCTGACCGATCACGGGATTATCGCTGTCACTCGCTGGCTCAAACTGCCGCCCCGGGACTCGCTGAAGTTGTTCGCCACGGCCCGCACCGCACTGGAGCATGACGGATCGTCGTCTGCGGAATCGCACCTGGCGATGATCCGGGGATGGCAGACCGTGACGCTGCTCGTCTCGCGACGACCCTGGCGAGCTCAGGATCTGGAACGTATCCGCCGGTTTGCGGAATCGCGACGCTTCGACCTGGCGTGGATTCCCGGCATGCGCCCCGAAGAGGCCAACCGTTACCACCTGATCTCCGGACCCTCCCTGCACGACGACCTGAGGACACTGCTGGGGGAAAATGCAGAAGCGTTCCTCGAGTCCTACAAGTTCGATATCTTGCCGCCGTCGGACGACCGCCCGTACTTCTCGAACTTCTTCCGCTGGCGGCTGCTGGGTGAACTGCTGGAACGACGAGAACAGGGCGCGCTCGTGCTTCTGGACTCGGGATACCTGGTAGTGGTCGCTGCCCTGGCGCAGGCCATACCGCTTGCCGTCGTCCTGATCCTTTTACCACTGCTGCTCCTGCGTCGCAGTCGCCGGCCCGCATCCGGTGGTGTCGGGACGGCCACGTATTTCCTGCTTCTCGGCCTTGCCTTCATGTTCATCGAGATGGCCTACCTGCAGCGCTTCGTCATGTACACGGGACATCCGGTATTCGCCGCGGCGATCGTGCTCGGCAGTTTTCTCGTGTTCGCGGGACTCGGGAGCGTGACCGTGTCGCGGCTTCAAGCCGCCGCGGCGCACCGCGGTCTCGACATCGTCGCGCCCGTAGCCTCAATTATCGCGTTGCTCGGACTGATTGATGCCGCCGTTCTGCCGTGGCTGTTTACGATGAGTGCAGGGGCCGCGTTCGGCGTCAGGCTGGCAGTCGGTGTCCTGGCCGTCTCACCCCTGGCGTTCGCCATGGGTATGCCGTTTTCACTGGGGCTATTGCGGCTCGAGCGGACTTCGCCCGAGTTCATCCCCTGGGCATGGGGTATCAACGGCTGCGCCTCGGTCCTGGGCAGTCTGACCGCGCCCCTGCTGGCGATTCACTTCGGATTCAGTACGGTCATCCTGATTGCGGCCACATTGTACCTGGGCACGGCCTTGATACCCTGGGGTCAGGGCAGCGCGGGACCGGCCGGGCACCTCGCGACCTGAACGACCTTTGCGGAACCCGACCCTGCGGCAATGCCGCCGCGAGCGGGTGACGGAAGGCCCGGGCGATTGTGCTAATCTTTACCCCAGAGCAAGGTACCGGTAAACAGTCAATGGACTCCATCAACACCATTCTCGCGCCCACCGACCTGTCGATATCCTCAGTGACGGGGGTGCGGTATGCGCTCGAGCTGGCGGCGACGGTGAAGGCAGACGTCATCGTTCTGTACATCGCCAGTTACGAGGACGAGTTTCCCTATCCGCTGGGTATCGGTGACGTCCCAGCTGCGTACGTCCCGCCGCAAAGTTTCGACGACTACATGAATGACAGCAGACAGGCGCTGGAGCGGTTCGTCGAGGAACATTTCAAGTTGTTGACGCGTAACCTGGACGTACGTCTCGAACTCGACGTCGGGAACGCGGACTCGCTGATCATCGAGAAGGCGGAGCAGCTTGGGGCGGACCTCATCGTCATGGCAACACACGGACGCCGTGGCCTCGAGCACATCCTCATCGGCAGCGTCACCGAACATGTGGTCCGCCGCGCCGGGTGTCCGGTACTCTCGGTTCGCGTCAAATAGTTCGCGGCCGGCAGCGGGTCGCTCTTCCACAGGGCTCGCGAACCGAGCCAGTCGGTCGGAATGACACCAATTGGGACATTCCGTTCCCTGCCGCTCAGGCGGAATTGATGTATTCCCTCAGCGCCTCGGCCTCTCGCTCGATTTCCGCGATTCGCGTCTTGACGGCGTCCCCGACACTGACGATGCCCTTCAACTCGCCACCCTCCAGGATGGGAACGTGACGCAGGCGCCTGCCCGTCATCATTGACATTGCCTTGAACATGGTGTCGTTCGGGGAACAGGTATGGAGTTCCCGCAGCATGAGGTCTTTGACGCGTTTGCGGAGCACCGACTCCCCGTAGGACGACAGACCGAAGATGATATCCCGCTCGGAAAGGACGCCGCTGATCCGCCCATTGGCGTTGGTGGCAACGACAGCACCGATCTTCTTTTCGACCAACTGATTCAGCGCGTCCGCGACACTGGCATCTTCCGCGATGGTGGCGACATAATCCCCTTTTTCGCGCAGTACCTGAGAAATCTTCATAGCCCGTCTCCCGTTCGTACGTTAAGGCGATTGCCGGAAAATGGCATACCAGATTGCGCCGGATTTTCGTTCGTCATCAAGGCGCGACAACAGGCGCATAGTCGAACTATGGAACGGTTGTCGCAACACAGGGGACGGACGAAAAGACAAGCTGGATGGTATGTCATTTGACAGAACTCGCCTAAGTATAGCCCCGGATGCGGGACCGATCCCGGATCAGCGGGGGTGCGATTACCTCACCCATTGGTCGACCAGGCGGGGATCTGGCCCACCGGGCCATGCCCAGCCCGCGGACGCCCTGGCGATCTCCAGGGGGCGGGACACCTGCAAACTTTGTCGCGGCGCAATCACTTATACTTTCACGTTGCTGCACGAGCGCCAGCCGATCCCCAATCCAGGAATCCCTTCAGGATCATGTCCAGCCCGGGTCATATCTTGATCATTGACGACGACGTCTCCCTGAACAAGATGCTCATATTGCATTTCGAGGACCAGGGTCACGAGGTTTCCAGTGCGCTCGATTGCGCCCAGGCCCTCGACAAGCTGGCCGAGCACGAACCCGACATCGTGCTCCTGGATCAACAGCTACCGGATGGCACCGGTCTGGACCTGATGCCCAGATTACTCGAACGAGATCCCGGACTCGCCGTCGTCATGATGACGGGCCAGTCCGACCTCGAGATAGCCATCGAGGCGATTTCACGCGGCGCGCTGGATTTCGTACACAAGCCACTCAAGACCGACGAGCTCAATCACGTTGCGAACCGGGCACTGGAGCAGCGCAGCATGGCCCGGCAGCTGGCTGCCGCCCGACAGGAACCGCAGGCCAGCCAATCGCCCGCACGCCTGATCGGTGGAAGCCAGGCGATGGTTGAGGTCAGCAAGGAGATCGCACGGGTATCCCCCACCGACGCGACGGTACTGATAACCGGGGAGAGCGGGACCGGCAAGGAGCTGGTCGCCAGGGCGATTCACGTGCACAGCAAACGAACCGGCCCGTTTGTCGCAGTCAACAGCGCGGCAATCGTCGATACACTGCTGGAGAGCGAGTTGTTCGGTCACGACAAGGGGGCGTTCACCGGCGCCACCTCGCGCAAGGAGGGTAAATTCGAACTCGCCCGGGACGGTACGCTGTTTCTGGACGAGATCGGGGACCTACCCCTGTCGATGCAGGCGAAGCTCCTGCGCGTGCTGCAGGAACACAGCTTCGAGCGCGTCGGCGGAAACCAGCAGATCACGACCAACGCACGCATCGTCACCGCAACCAACCGTAACCTCGATGAGGACGTCGCCCAGGGTCGATTCCGGCGCGACCTCCTGTACCGGCTGCGGGTCATCAATATCCAGATCCCGCCACTTCGCGAGCGGCGCGAGGACATTCCGGCGCTCACAGGCGCCCTGCTGGAGAAGATCGCGATCGCTCTGCACCACAGGCCCCTGACAGTCGAGGACACGGCGATGCGTGCGCTTGAGGACTATCACTGGCCCGGAAACGTCCGCGAACTGGATAACGTATTGACTCAGGCTGCCGTTCGCGCGGTCTCCCCCCTGCTCACCCTTGAGCTGATTGCCCCCGCGCTCGGAACCGCCCCCGAAATGCGCACCCCGCCGCAAAGCGAGGCCTACCCGCTGCTCAGCCTCGACGAAGTCGAGGCGAAACACATCCAGACCGTCCTGGACCACGTTTCCGGCCACAAGGGCAAGGCATGCGGAATCCTGGGCATATCCCGACCGGCACTCGATCGCAAGATTCAGAAATACCAGCTTCGCTTGAACAAGTAAGGTCCCGCCAACCGGTGTATCACGCCCCGGAATTGCAACGATTCGTTACGATTCAGTCATACGGGTTAACGATCCGTACTGACTCCCACTGAAACTGATATCTATAACGCATTGTTTTATCGAAAAACATAGCCCTGGCACGTTCCGTGTATTACCAGATTGGCAAGCACCACTTTTCGCAGAAGGAGAACCTCATGCTGGCCATTCAATCCACCCGGAACAACGCCGTATCGACACCGGAGCGCGGGACCGATTCACGCACCGATCGCTTTAACTCGCTGGTCGAACTGCACGCTTCCTACCTCTACCGCTACGCTTACTGGAAGTGCCAGAACCGTGCCCTGGCCGACGATCTGGTCCAGGAGACCTTCCTCAGGGCATGGCGGCACCTGGACCAATTGAAAGGCCCTGAAACGGCCAGAAGCTGGCTCACCACGATCGTGCGCCGTGAGTTCGCCCGGCTCTTCGAACGCGCCAGGGTGGATATCGATCCCGAGGCCTCCCCCGACAATGTCGCCGCGGCGATGGACCACGACACGCGTCCCGAGGCCTTCGCGCTGCGTCAGGGCCTGCGGGAATTGCCCGAGAAGTATCGCGAGCCGCTGCTGCTGCAGGTGCTCGGTGGATTCAGCCTCGTGGAGATCGCCGACATCGTGGGAATTTCGACCAGCGCGGCGACCACAAGGTTGTTCCGGGCGCGCGAGAAGATGCGTCAGATCCTGACCATTGAAGAGCCCGGTGAACACATTGACGTCAATGCATTCCGCAGTTGACGAATCGACCGTGGGCAGCACCCGGGCGAGACGCGGCACGGCCGATATGGGAACGACTCGCGAGGGCGGGCGCCTGCTGATCGTCGACGATGACGCTTCACTGACCGCCATGCTGGCCCTGCACCTGGTGGATCGCGGATACGAGGTGACCCGGGCCGACTGTTACACCCGGGCCAGACAGCTGTTCAAGCCGGGCGCGTTCGATGCCGCCCTCCTTGACTACCGGCTGCCTGACGGCTCGGGCCTGGAACTCGCACTGGAACTGCGAGCTGCGGATCCGCGGATCAGGCTCATTCTGATGAGCGGCAGCACGGAAAACGGGCTGGCCCGCCGTGTCGCACGGTGTGGTATCCAGAGCTTTCTCGGCAAACCCTTCCCGACGTCCGAACTCGATGTTGCGCTGGGCGACCGATGGCCCGCACCGCGCCTGTGAGCCGCAGAAACCATCCGGTCTACCCCCCCGGCATCCCCCGCGACAGATCGGACTGACGCCCCGAACCCCACGCGTGTCAATGTACAAATCAACGGAATAAACCCCATAGCCAATCGGAAAATCCTGTAGCATAATCGCGATACGGCTGACGACCCGTCCCGGAAAAACTAATAACTGAGACTCTCCCGAACCTGACGCATGCACAATCCGTGAATCGTTGCGCGGGCCGCCTGGACTACGCACGCGCGGAACTCGTAGGAACCGCTGTCCCACGTTCGAGAGGTGTGGCCTGTACGGTCAATGCACGGACGCGTTGGTCCTGTTTACAAGGGATCGTGGAAACGTTCGATCCGTGTCGCCGGCTGTCATACCAAGGGGGGGCATTTCGATTCCAGAAAAGGTTTTCCAACCCCGGCTCTCGGTGACCCCCGGCTTCTGCCTCGCGAGGCCGCGGAGCGCAATTCGCGTTGCGTTCCGCGCGCGGTTCGTTCATGCAATCGGGCGAATCTATCTGTTATAAGGAGAACTGACCTTGAGCAAAATCATCGTTGTCACCTCCGGCAAGGGGGGTGTGGGAAAGACGACTACCGCCGCGGCGATAGCGACTGGCCTGGCACAGAAAGGCCATATGACCGCGGTCATCGATTTCGACGTCGGGCTGCGAAATCTCGACCTGATTCTCGGCTGCGAACGCCGGGTGGTCTACGACTTCGTCAACATCATCAAGGACGAGGCCCGGTTGAGTCAGGCGCTCATCAAGGACAAGCGCACCGATAACCTGTACATACTCCCGGCCTCACAGACACGCGACAAGGAAGCGCTGACCCACGAAGGTGTGGAATCCGTGCTGAACGACCTGCAGGAACAGGGATTCGACTACATCGTCTGCGACTCACCCGCAGGGATCGAGCACGGCGCGTTGATGGCGCTGTACTTCGCGGACGAGGCATTTGTCGTCTCGAACCCCGAGGTCTCTTCCGTACGCGACTCCGACCGGATTCTCGGTATCCTGCAAAGCCGCTCCAGGCGGGCCGAGAATGGTGGTGAACCGGTCAAGGAGCACCTGATCCTGACCCGGTACGACCCGCAACGTGTCGACAACGGGGACATGCTTTCGGTGGACGATATCCTGGAGATTCTCGCCGTTCCGCTACTCGGCGTGGTGCCGGAATCGAAGAGCGTACTACAGTCCTCAAACTCGGGGGTCCCCATCATCCTGGATGAGCTCAGCCCGGCGGGTCAGGCATATCAAGACATCGTTTCGAGGTTCCTGGGTGAGGACCTGCCTCATCGCTTCATGCGCGTCGAGAAAAAGCCACTACTGAGAAGACTGTTCGGGTGACACGATATGAGACTGCTGGATTATTTTAAGAGTACGCGAAATACCGATTCCGCCAGTACGGCAAAGGATCGCCTTCAGGTCATCATTGCACATGAACGGCAAGCGACGCGCGGACCTGACTTTCTCCCCGCACTGCGTCGAGACATTCTGGCGGTGATAAAGAAATACATACCCGTCTCTGAAAATCAGCTGGATCTGCATGTCGAGCAGGAAGGTGGCTACGAAGTGCTGGAACTGAACGTCACCCTGCCAGACGAAGAGAAGATCGCGAGTTGAGCACCCGACCCCGGCATGCGATGCCGATCGGGGCAGGCGGATTCACCGTCGACAAAGTGACAGTACAGATGCCAACACGATCCATCGCCCTGACACTGGCGCTACTGATTCTGCCTGGCCTGTGCGCCGGGGCAAACCCGGAAAAGGTCGGGGCAGCTTGGATATACAGCGCCGACAGCAGCTTTGAGTTCGCCAAAGAGGACCTGGTCTCGGCCATCGAGGGAAGGGGCCTGGTTATCAGCTACGTCTCTCACCCCCAGGATATGCTGTCTCGCACCGCCGATGCAGTAGAGGGATCCCGGTCAGTCTACGGCGATGCCGAGATACTGCTGTTCTGCAAGGCTGACCTGTCTCACCGGCTCGTCGGTGCGAACCCGCACAACATCGTGCTGTGCCCCTATGCCATCGCAGTCTATACGCTTGCCGGGGAACCGGAAACCACCTACCTCGCCTTCCGGTCGCCCCCGCCGGACAACGAAGCCTATCAGCCGATCGAGGAGCTGCTGAAGGGTATCGTGGAGGAAGCGATAGGACAAACCCGGGCATCCGTCGACGCTCTACGGCCTGGCAAATAGACCCGGAATGAACCGTCCACGACCTATGGTTTTGCGTTCCCGTCGTGATGATCACGGGTCATCCTGGCAAGAACCTTGAAAACGGCAATCTTGATCGCGACAAGGACGGCAGCGAATCCAATCCCGACCCATAGCATGTTCTCGATGATCCAGGTCGTCATGATTCCGGAGCCGCACGCCGGCATGGCTCCAAACGCCGTATTACCGTCCCCGAAAAACCCGGGTTTATCTCACACACCTTCGTCTGATTGAATCGAAATCCATGTATCGTCCCGCCCGCGGGCATCGGTCCAGGTCGGCACGAGGATAACCCGAACCTCATCACAAAGAAATTCGCGCGCCCGGTTCAATCGCTGGCCTAGTTTTGGAGCAAGATCAAATGCCTGAATTTTCAGAGAAAACCGTCATGATCACTGGCGCCGCCGGCAACCTGGGTAAGGCCGTCGCGAGCCGTTTCCTGGCAGAAGGCGCCAACCTTGTCCTGGTCGACCTGTCTGCCGACCGCCTCGGGCAGGTTTACAGTGAACTGGAAGCGTCACGCGATCGGCGTCTGCTCATACCCGCCGATCTGACCAGCGAGCAAGGTGTGTCGGGGATGACGCAGCAGGCCATGGCAACTTTCGGTCGTATCGATGTTCTGGCAAATATCGCCGGTGGATTCACCATGGGACCGCCACTGCACGAGACGCCGTTGATCGACTGGGACTTCATGATGAACCTCAACGCACGAACCATGTTCCTCACCTCTCGTGCCGTCATACCCCAAATGCTGGCTCAGGGGGGAGGCAAGATCGTCAGCGTGTCGGCCAGGGCGGCCAGGTCGGTAAAATCCGGGATGGCGCCCTATTGCGCATCGAAGGGCAGCGTCATCACGCTCACCGAATGCCTGGCGGTCGAACACAGGCATGACAACATCAAGGTCAACTGTGTCCTGCCAGGGACCATCGACACCCCACAGAACCGCAATGCGATGCCGGACGCCGATTTTGCCCGATGGGTCAGTCCCGAGGAACTCGCCAATGTGATCCTGTTTCTCGCGTCGGAACAATCCCGCGCGGTCTCGGGCGCTTCGATACCCGTTTACGGCGAGAGTTAGGGAGTCGGGTCGGCGGAGCTGGAGGTGCCGGGCACCGAGGCCCGGCTCGAATTCGACATGGATCGCAATCTTGTGATGCCGGGCGTCAGGGAACGACGACGACGTCACCGCTTTGCAGCGTGATGTTCTGCTGCAGTTTCCTTCCCTTCTTGACATCGGAGTAGTCAAACTTGAAGACAATCTCCTTGCCACCGGCCCGGCGCAGGATATTGATGTTGTCCTCGTTGGCGAAGGGGGTGACCCCGCCGGCAAGGGTGAGGGCTTGAATGACGTCCACGTAGCGACCGAGGGTAAACTGGCCCGGATTCTCGACCTTTCCGATCACGAAGACCGAGTATCCCGAAATGGTCTTGACCGAAACCGTCACCACCGCCTCGGGAATATAGCGCCTGATCCTGCGGGTGATCTCCGCCTCTACTTCGGGCACCGTCTTACCCGCCACCTGCAGATTTCCTGCCAGGGGAAACGAGATGCCGCCATCGGGCCGCACCGTCACCTCACGCTGCAGTTCCTCCTCCTTCCACACGGAGATGAACAGGAGATCTTCCGCACCGATACGATATCCCTCATAGACCTCGGCGGTCGTTGCAGGCTGCTGCTTTGTGGAAGCGCCGGAACTCCCCGCACTGGCGGCCGCTCCCGTGGTCACGGCACCCATCGACGGCGTCGAGCTGCCCGAGTCACCCGTCGGCACGGTCTCGCAGGCGCTGAGTGCCCATACGAGAAAAACCCCGGCCAGCAGCCGCGTTAAAGTGCTGATTGTCGATCCAAACATTCTACGTGTACCTGTAACCTGTTAGAGCGCACAAGTCTAACGGCTTTGCGCGTAACCCAAAAGCGGGAAGGGAAAAATGTGAGCGGCGAATCACAGGGTGAAGGGATTCTACCGCGTTGCCGGGGTGGCCGCCCGGTCCCGCCCAACCAACCCGGCCGACCATTTCCGGTCGCAGATACGTCCCGGGAATGAGGCTTCGACATCCTCGACCGATGCGTGGCCATACTCCTGAGGCATGGAGGGTCCTACGGATGCACCCCGCCGACGTGTCATGTCCCAGTCCGTTGAGCCGCCTTCACCGTATTCCACATCAGCATCGCGACGGTCATCGGACCGACGCCACCCGGAACCGGCGAAATGGCGCTGGCGACGCGACTCACGGAGTCGAAGTCCACGTCGCCGACCAGCCGATAGCCGCGCCTGGCGGCGGTGTCATCGACACGATTGATACCTACGTCGATCACCACCACGCCTGGCTTGACCATGTCAGCGGTCACGAATCCGGCTCGCCCTACCGCTGCAATCAGGATATCCGCCTGCCGTGAATATGCCGCGAGGTCGCGAGTGCCGCTGTGGCAAACCGTCACCGTCGCGTTCGCACCACGGTCCTTCCGGACCAGGAGATTCATCAGCGGTTTGCCGACGATATTGCTTCTGCCGAGGACCACGACGTGCTGTCCCTCGATCTGGACGCCCGAGCGCACGAGCAGTTCGACAATCCCGGCCGGTGTGCAGGACCTGAAGGAGTCCAGCCCGATCACCAGCCGTCCGATGTTGACCGGGTGGAAACCGTCCACGTCCTTGTCGGGATCTATCCGTTCGATGACACGATGCGAATCGATCTGATCCGGTAGTGGCAACTGAACCAGGATTCCATGGATGGAACGGTCGTGATTGAGTTCCGCGATGAGTTCCAACAGCCCCGACTCGGGTATGTCCACGGAAAGGCGGTGGAGCACCGAGCGGATCCCCACCGCCTCACAGGCCCTGCGCTTGTTCTTCACGTAGGCCATGGAGGCGGGATCGTCCCCGACCAGCACGGCGGCCAGCGTAGGCTCGGTTCCCCTCGACCCCAGCGCCAGAACACGTTCCCTGACCTCGCCAAGGACTGAATCCGCGATCGCCTTGCCGTCAATGATTCTAGCAGTCACCTGCCCATCCTTGTCTGGCGTGACACCGAACACCGCATCAGCACTCGCTCCATCCTTTTCTCCTGCGCCAGGGTATACGTGGAATGTCCAGGCCCAGCAACAGACTCCCTAGCGCAACCGCCGCTCCCGCAAGAACCTTGGTCCCCTTTCCCTTGCCGGCGGGGATCTCTGCCTCATCGGTGATGCATCTCACGGATTCCGCCCCGAGCGTACTCGCCGCCAGCGCGAATAGTGTAATCAGGATCGTCAACTTCGCCATAGATCTGAGGATGCCGGGCTCTGGAGGTGCGAGCTTCGCGAGTGGTAGCGGACGCCGGTCGTGACGAGCGGCATTGTATCGATCGCACCGCAGACAGGAAAGGGGCCTGGATCCGAAACCTGGCTCCGCGCAGGGTAGGGTTAGCCAACCCTGCCGGAATGGGATATCCTAACCGCGCTGGAAAACACTAGAATAAGCCGGTCTTGCGCCCATGGGCCGCTCGGATTCAAGTCCAGTTTCGCGAATACGGTGCCCGAATCCCGCGCCTGGTCCTTCCTCGGCGCGCACTGTCGCCTCGCACATGAACATCGCGTTGAGACACAACGACGCTGGTGCATCCAGCCAGGATCCCCGAGCAAGCCCTGAAACGTCGCGGGCGCTATTCATCACATCAACCCTATACGCGTGAGACTAGACATTATGGCCGAAAAAGATACCACGGACGCGACGAAGGCCGAGGACAAGCCCGATACGCCGACGCCAGGCGAGAAATCCGGTGCCGGGCAGGAACCCATGAAGACCTCTGCGCCTGAGGAAGCCGAATCGGCGCCCGAGAAGAAATCGGCACCGAAAAAGAAATCCGCTGTAAAAAAGAAAGCGGCACCCCGCAAGAAGACCGTCAAGAAGGCCTCACCGGCTGCAGGTGCCGCTGCCGCCAGTACGACTTCGGGAAATACCGTCGCACCAGCGCAGGCAACCACGCACACGCCGAGGAAAGTCGCAACGGCAAAACCCGTCAGCACCAAGGCAGGTCTGCTGCCCTGGGTCATCCTCGCCTCGGCCATCGCAGTGGCAGCCTACCTGTACGAACAACCACAATCCGCACGGGCACCGAAGGGCAGCGAGGCGGCTCGACCGGCCACCTCTACCACAGACCCTCAACCTGTCATCGCCGGGAAAACGTGGTTGGAGGTGGAAGAAGTGGAGGTGGAAGAAGTCGTGCCATCCGCGCCGACGGTTGAACCGGCAATGACCGAGGTCAGGCAGCCGGCCCCCGTATCCCTGGGCGACGCGCCGGCGCCACCAGATACCGAACCGCAACAAGTCACGGCCGATGTGGCCCCGGGCGACGGCACGCAATCGGACGAGGCGACCCCACCGATTTCTGCGGACCGGCCCGCAGTGCCCGAACCCCAACCGGTCGCCGGCGGGCAGCCGCAGATCCCCGACACACCGGCCGTTACGGAGCCGTCCCAGGAACCTCAGGCTGTAGTGACAACGGATGACCTGCAGCCAACGGCATCGCAGGGGGAGGGCGCCGCGGGCGAACCGGCGGCAGAGGCCGAAGAGCGCGCGACGAGGCCTGTGGATCCTCGCCAGGCCCGTCGACAGGAAATGCTCGAGGCGCGCGCGCGCATGTTGTCGGAAAGGCGCCGCCCACCAGCACGCCCTAGCCCGTACCCCTACTACAATCCGGGATGGGCACCACGCCCCTATTCGGTACCTGGCTACGGGAGCGCGCCGGAAAACCGTCAACCCTGAACGAGGTTAGGCGATTTCTGTCAAATGACATACCATCCTGCTTGTCCTGTCGTCCGTCCTCTGTGTTGCGACAACAGTGACATAGTTAGACTATGCGCCTGATGTCGCGCCTTGATGACGAACGAAAATCCGGCGCAATCTGGTACGCCATTCTCCGGCAATCGCCTTAGGGAACGCGTATGCCAAGTTCTCGAACCGGACAACCGGGCGGCGATGAAACACCGCCGCCCGGTCGCTCGGCATTGCCCGGTTTGCCCGGTGCACCCGCCACCCCGGCCGAGACCCGACCGACAATCAGGTCAAGCCTGTAGTCCGCTCAACCGCGTCCCGCATGCCCGCGGTGACCCTCATTGCACCGGCAGCCGAGCACGAAGGGCATCCCGATCGATCCACCATTCACCTGCTACCATCGCATCCAGCACCGTGGCGAGCTTCGACAGCAGTTCCCCGGGATCGTTGAGTTCATGAATCTCGATCCACATCCGGATCGAATCCTCATCTTCGATGCCGCGGTGACGTTTGGCGACCTTGGCAACGATCTGGCTGGTGAGAAAGGTGAGGTTTTCGTGTTGCCTGCCTTTCGCGCGCATGTCGGCGATATAGTGGGCAGCGACCGCCGCCACGGCCCCACCGTCGGAATCATCCGGGGTTTCATCGACGATATGGTGTAACAGGTTTACGGTGAGTTCAGGCGGTACCGGGTACGTCACCGCCAGCCATACGCCGTTGCCCAGCGCAACGATGGCATCCTCTTGTTCGCAGCCGTAGATGAGATCGCAAGCCTGAACCGCATCGGACCAGACTTCGGCGGCTACCAGTACATCGAACGCCCCACGCGCCAGGTCCCTCGCTTCGACCTGCTTCCCCAGCCCGAGCAATGCACCGGCAATGTCCAGCTCTACCCGAGCGCGATCCTGTGGCGCGCAGTCCTGCGGCAGCTCCCTCAGGTGTTGGCGATGCTGTATCAATTCATTCTCGAGCTGCGCCCTGGTCTCACCGGCATCCAGGCCGGTAATAGCGTCCCTGAGTGGTTTTTCCTGACCGGGAATGTCCATAGGTCCTCGCTATGCGGTCATCGTGACCGTCGATTCATTGCACCAACAATCGTCTTCGTGGGAATCGGGCTGCTCGCGATCGACCGGCGTCCGGACCGACCCGTTGGCGAAGTGTCGATGGTGCCGCGTCGCGCTGCGTTCCGACAGAAGACGAGACAGCTAGAACTCGGCCGTTGACATGAACAGGCCAACTCGCAGATCCGTCGCGGCGTAGATCTCCCGCCCGTCGACCGACATGTTGCCGTCGGCGATGCTCATTACCAGACTCCGCCGTATTACACGCTTCATGTGTATGTGATAGACGACCCGCTCCGCGCTGGGGAGAACCTGCCCGGAGAACTTCACTGCCTTGACACCCAGGGCCCGGCCGCGACCCTTGTTCCCAAGCCACGCGGGAAAAAACCCCACTAGCTGCCACATTGCGTCGAGTCCCAGACACCCGGGCATAACCGGATCGCCGGGAAAATGGCATTCGAAAAACCAGAGCCCCGGGTTGACATCCAGTTCGGCGATGATCTCGCCCCTACCGAATGAACCGCCCTGTTCCGAAATATGCGAAATCCGGTCGAACATCAGCATGTTCGGAACCGGGAGTTGCGCGTTGCCAGGCCCGAACATCTCGCCTCGACCACAGCTGAGTAATTCGTCTCGATCGAATGAGCTTTTCCTATCTGCCATGCCGGTGGGCCACGGGTCCAAGTAAGGGGGCCTATTCAATCAGAATGCGAGCATGCAGTGCAAATTTCGGTACCGACGGTCCCTGCGAGTACCGATATTGAATCTAGGGAAACCGGGCGGCTACGACTCAGGTCGGCCGGAACGGTGTAACACCTGCGCTATGCGCGCTTGCGGGTCAAGGCAGGATATCGATGCGCGTATTGACGGCAACCGTTTCCCAGATCTCGTCCATCACTTCGTTGCTGACCGCGATGCATCCCTCGGTCCAGTCGCGCCCCTTGACGCGATAGACCAGGGAGCCAATCGTGTTGGGAAGGCCGTGCAGCATGATGTTACCGCCGGGAGAAAACCCCCGCTTGCGTGCCTGATTCCGATCTTCCGCGTTTGGATACGAGATATGGTAAGCCCGGTAGAACTTGCTGTTGGGGTGTTTCCAGTCGAGGGTATAACTACCCTCCGGGGTACGCATATCTCCTTCCCTGACCTTGGGACCGAGAGGGATTCGTCCCAGGGAGACATCGTAGCGTTTCAGTATCTTATCGCCGTTCATCAGGTAGAGCTTGCGCTCTGACTTCTTGACCACCACGAGGTTCGGCTGCAGGGAATGTTCCGAGGCAATGGCCGGGATGGTTGCCAGGGGAATCGTCAGACCGATGACGATCAACCAGATGCAGCGCACACAAAAACTCATCGGGTCGCCTTGTATCCCGTTCTCATTCATCTCTCTTGAATTCGTCTATCCCAATACGATTTCCCTGGCCGGGGGCTTGCGCGAAGCCGCCCGGGAGCCCTTCTCCACGCCCTGCAGACAGCGGCGCAACGCGCTGCCCATCAGGCCCGCGCGCTCGTATCTGGCGTCGGGACCCTTCTGCAACGCCTTATTCATAATAACACTGACACATTCCGGCAACCCCGACCGGAACTTCCTCACATCTCCATGCGGTTCATTTGCGATGCGGTACATCAGGGTCGATATGGAATCCGCCGCCCAGGGCAGTTGTCCCGTAAGCAGTTGAAACAGGGTAACCCCCAGGGAAAAGATATCGGATCGACCGTCAACCTTGCGTCCCGTGAGCTGCTCGGGCGACATGAAGGCTGGCGTGCCCAGAATCACCCCGGTCTTCGTCTTGCTGGTATCCGTTATGCAAGCGACGCCAAAGTCCGTCACCGAAGCCACACCGGTCTTCTTGTCGTAGAGGATGTTCGCCGGTTTGATGTCCCGGTGGACGATGTTCTCCCGGTGCGCCGCTTCCAGTGCCGACGCTACCTGGATACCGATCTTGAGCACCGTTTGCAGGGGCAGAAGGACGTCCGGTTTGGTGTATTCCGATACCGGCACGCCGTCGAGAAAGTCCATCGCGATATAGGACAGTCCCTGGTCCTCACCCACGTCGTAGATGGTCACGATGTTTGGGTGATTCAACCGGCCCGCAGTGGAAGCCTCGCGCAGGAAACGGTCCTGGACATCATTCAACACCTGTCCATCGAATTCGTTGGACAGTGCCATCGTCTTGATTGCGACCTTGCGTCCGATCTTGGGATCGTGCCCCATGTACACAACCCCCATCTCCCCCTTGCCCAGTTCCCTGTCGATGCGGTATCGCCCGAGCATCGGTTTCTGCATGCCGTCCGAACCGATGATCAGGGCGGCACCGACGCCTTTTCCAGTCACTCCAGCCGGGGTAATGCTGTTCTGACGACGGTCGTTGCGCGCGATCCTCTCCTTGATGTCCTTGTACCCGGACCTGTGCTGTCCGATGTAGCCGAATACCTCGCTGGCGCGTCCGAATTGTCGCTTCCTCTCATAGTCCAGCCCCAGATGATAGATGCGATCCAGCACGGCTTCGTCCGGTTCGCACTTCTGGTACCTGGCGAACGCATCCTCGAGCTGCCCCTTTGCTTCCAGCGCCTGCGCCAGCAGGAAATTCGCCTCCGAGAGCTCGGACGAGTCAGCCCGTGACCGCCCACGCAGGAACCTGGCTGCCGTCATCAGGGCGTAGCCCCCAAGAATCGCCAGCAGCGGCGCCATCAACGGGATCCAGATATGATTGACCACCATGAGCAGCAACTGCGTGTTGAGTACCACCAAGGCCAGGAACACCGTGGCCAGGAGTCCCGTAGCCAACCCCAGGCGGGGAAGGATCATCGCCAGAAATGCCGCGACCAGGAAATAAGTCAGCAGCAGCGCCAACGGCATCCACGCGGGACGGACGATCTGATCGTTGTTGACGATCGTGGTCACGATATTGGCAACGATTTCGACCGGTGTCAGCACCTGACCGCCGGGCGTCCCGATCCGGGGCACGAACGCACCCTCGGTCAAGCCGATGACGACCGTCCTGCCGGCGAAAACTTCCGGCGACACCTGCCCCTTACGAACGTCGAGAAACGAAGCCACCTTGAACGGCGATTCCCCGTCACGGCCCTGGTAGAAAAAGGGCATGATCCGGTAACCCCGATCCGATGAGACCGGACTCCCGTTGACGAGCACGCCCCTGCCTGGCTCGACACTGAGGGCATCGGGGGACAAATCCAGCGCCCGCAGCGCCAGTTGCAGCGAGAACGTGGGAAAGAGGACATCGCCGACACGCAGGGCCAGTGGCAACTCCCGCGTGACCGTCGAAGGGATGTCGCGCCAGCCGGGGGGACCGACGCCGATGGCGGCTGCGGCCTCGGCGAACGTCGCCAGCGGAGGGCTCACTCCCGGCACCGCAACGGGTTCGGGCCCGCCGGTCAACCAGGCCATGTCGAGAAAGGAACTCTCTCCCGGCCCGGGGATACCGAATCTGGTGACGGCGGCACCCAATTCAAACGGGTTCTCGTGACCGTCCGACGTATTGACGGCCGGCATCGACAGCACGGTGGCAGCGGTACCCCGCATCCTCGAGGCGAGATACGTATCGGTGTCCAGGCTTCTTCGAACCTGCGCCATGACCGCGTTGCCGGTCTTGCCCATATCGTTCCCGTACTTACGTCGTAACACGTCGACGACCTGCAAGGCTTCAGCGTTCTGGGATCCGGACAGGGAGAATGCGTACCCTATGCTCTTGGGATTGCCCTTCTCGATGATACGCGTGACCTCGGCAAGGGAATGGCGGGAAACGGGCCAGGAGCCGAGACTTTCAAGACTCTCCGCATCCACCGCCACGATCACGATCGATTCGATGTGCGCCTCGTCGGACGCAAGCGCCATCCCAAGATCGTATCCGCGCCATTCGAGCCGCTGCAGTCCACCTGAGACCGACAGGATGACGACCACGGCCACGAGGGACACCCCGAGCAGCTTGTCGAGGTCTGCCGTCAGCCACGCGACGCGACGACGGATCTCGCCAAAACCGCGTATATTGCCCTGCGTCCCGTATCGCACGATAGAATGCTGTCAGCCTGAAGGGGGTCTCGAACCATCTGCACACGCATTGACCGGACCCGGAACAGGACTGGTGTGGCGAGCACGAGAGTATCGGCTCGAGATCTGATGATAGGGAATGCTGCGGACCATAGACACAATAATAGACAATGACGACAAAGGCGCGGACCAAATGTCGGATTGACGCCGTGGCGCGCCCTTGATGTCGGGCATTGAACCGCAGGATAGCGACGATGTCTGAACCCCGACGACATCGCGACCTCCCCCAGGGAATCTGGCCGTAACGGCACCGGAAGTCCGGTCGGAGCAAGCGGCATGAAATCCACGGGGATCCCTGCGTTGTCCGACCGCCAGATTCAATTGTCTTGGTCGCCGCGAACTAGAATCATCTCTGCAAGGGCATTTCCCGTAGCCACGAACCGGTGTCATGGAAGCGCTTCGAAGAAAATTAGTTGCAGCGACGACGTCGCTCGCGGACAAGGCGATCGACCGGCTCGCAAAGAAGGCGAAACTGCCGGAGTTCAGGCGCGACCCGGCGTTCACGGATGTCTACCTCCGCTTCGATGCCCTGGACACCCTGGTCTCTCTACAAAAGGACATCGCCACCGCCACGCGCGACAAACTCCGAGCGGGATTCGACACGGAAGACGAGGTCGACGCCCCTTCGTCCGGCGACCTCGAAATGCCCACTATCATCGATACCCGGTCCGAAGAACTGGAGCAATCGAACCGCCCCCTCGTCGAACGACTGGAGAAGATACACGAAAGGGACCTCGACGCCATCGAGAGTGAACTGAAGCGACTGTCGGCGGTCGACCGGACCGCCGGTCCACGGGCGATGCACCCCGGCGCACTGATCAGGGCGTTTCAGGGCGCGCTCGGCCCTCTGTCCCTCGATCAGCGTGGAAAGCAGTTGCTTTGCGAGCTGTACGCCCAGGAACTCGAACCCGGGCTTGCGGGATTCTATCGGCGCCTGTCCGGACAACTCGCAGGTATCGCGGCGCCCGAGTCGGCCGAAGCTGAACGAACGTCCAAGGTTCCAGCCACATCGGGGCGACCCGCGGACGAATCCGAGGCGCCCGACCAGGATGCGCGTCAGCCCGAACCCCGCCTCGCCACCACCGTACCGGGATCCCAGGATCGGGCGCTGCCACTGCTCGAAACACCGGGCGTGAGACGCGAACGGTCGCCCAGGGCCATCAGCGACGACGACGTGCTCGATACCGTAATTCAGGCAACCGCTACCGGCAAGGGAAGCCCGCTGAGCATCTACCAGCGCCAGCAGATCGCCGACGCGCTGTCCGTCATCCAGCACCAGGCGGACCAGCCGGGACCAGACGATGTCAAGTCCAGGATCAGCAAGGTACTCTACGAGGGTGGCGCGTTCGACGCCGGCGACCTGATACGCAAGGAAGGGCCGGTGATCGACTTCGCCTCCCAACTCTTCAAGGAGGTCTTGACCAGCGAACGGATCGGCGAACGACTACGTGTCATGGTGGGAAAACTCCAGATTCCCGTTATCCGGCTCGCCGTGATGGACTTCGACGTGTTCAAGGATCCCAAAAATCCGACACGCCAGTTTCTCAGTGTCCTGCTGGACATGGCGGTGTATGCATCCTACCGGGAAGAGGCGTTTACGGAGACACTCGAGAAGATCGTCGATATCCTGACCAGTCGCGTCGAAACCGGTCCGCACGACTTCCAGAGAGGCCTCAATCGACTTCGGGCATTGGAGACACGTTTCGACATAGCGCAGAACGTCACCGGGGACCCGACGCGGCAAATCGAAGGCCTGAGCCTGCGGGTGGAACAGGCGCAACAAACCGTGGACGACCTGATCACACGCGACGCGGAGCAGTGGAAGACACCCCGCCGGGTGGGAGAATTCGCAACCGGCGTCTGGGCGCCGTACATGGTCCGGATGCTGGCGGAACGCGGAGAGTACAACGCCGATTGGAAGGAAGCGTTGTACGTGTATCACCAGATCCTCGCAACATCACACCCGGGAAGCCTCGAAAGGCCGGAAGAGGCGCTGAACCAGATCAATGCGCTCATCGGTCCCATCGATCTCTACTTCGAGGCCATCGCAGCCCGGCTCGAGTCGGTTACACCGGCCGCCGGGGACTGGAGGCAACAGCTGGAGTGGGTGAAACGGTGGTACAAAGGACTGCACTATCGACTCGTCAGCGCGACCCTGGACATCGATCACGTTCCCACTCGGGCGGACAGAGCGAAACCGGGCGCGGAACCTAGAGATCTTCGAACCATTCCGGGAACCGCAACCACGTCGGATGCCGCTGACGATAGCGTGGAGCAGACGGAACCGAAGACCCGGTCCCTGCCCTCGAGCGTAAAGGCGGGGATGTGGTTCGAGATCTACCGGGGACCCAACCGGGGAAAGCGGCGTCTGAAGCTCGCCACCACCCGGAATCTGGAGAATGGCGTCAGATTCGAGAATCGCTCCGGTCACGAGGAACTCAGCATCGAACTCGACGCCTTTCTCGACGACCTGCTGGCGGGCAGAACACGGCCGATCAGCGACAGCAACGTCTTCGACGAGGCCTTGAGCCAGGTCATCGCCAACATACGCGCCACGCAGGAGCCAAGAACGTAGTTTGGCGCCTCGGCAAGGCAAACGACCTCAACGGAGGCCTGCGAGGCTGCAACCGGCGAGTTAATTCGTATTGACGGCGCGTAGAGACCCCGGGCCCGGGTCTCGTTATAATCTCCGGAGCCAACTGGAGGACCCAAGGAGGTCTTGCGTGATACCGCTCTCGGAAGCATCCACCCTGCCGGCGATCGCAGCGGCATGGCTCGCGTATTTCCTTCTGCACTCCCTGCTGGCCTCCCTGCGGGTCAAGAACGCCGTCGCCAGACATCACCCGGACTGGATGCCTGCTTACCGTCTCGCCTTCAACCTGCTTGCCGTGCTGCTGATCCTGCCACCGTTGTGGCTGATCTGGCGGTATCCCGGTGCGACCCTCTGGCAATGGATGCCGCCCTGGTCCTGGCTGTCGGACGCCGCCGCACTGGCGGCGGGCGGCGGATTCTTCTGGTCCCTGCGATACTATGACGGGAGCGAATTCCTCGGTCTGCGGCAGTTGCGGTCGGCCGAGCACTCGATACTGGATCAGGAACGCTTACGTATCTCCCCGCTGCACCGCTTCGTTCGCCATCCCTGGTATTCGCTCGGGCTGATCATTATTTGGAGCCGGGACATGACCGAGGCATGGCTGATCACCTGCGTCCTGGCGACGCTGTATTTCATCTTCGGATCGCGTCTCGAGGAGGCCAAGTTGATGCGCTACCACGGGGAGGCATACCGGCGATACCGTGCCGCGGTGCCGGCGCTGTTGCCGTTGCCCTGGCGGTATCTGAGCGGGGAGGAATCAGCCAGGCTGTTGGCCTCGGCGCGAGGATTCGAACACAGGTCTGACTGAAACCCAACCTCGTCCGCCGCGGCACGGGGCACCCATGCCTCGCCAATTCACGTGCCCGGCCCGGCCTTCCACTGCATCGGAACATTTCCCGATGGCGGCAGGTCTGCAAGAATGAGAGATCGCCACCGACACCCGGGCCCGATTCCATGTACGACATCTCCCCAATACACGCTTTCTCCGACAACTTCATTTGGCGGCTCGGCGATCCCGGCGGTACCCGGGCCGCCGTGGTCGACCCGGGCGACGCCACGCCAGTCCTCCGGGGACTGGAAGAAGGTGGGCTCGATCTGGCCGCCATCCTCATCACCCATCGCCATGGCGACCACGTTGGTGGCATCCGGCGACTGCTGGCGCGCTACCCGGGGATACCCGTTTATGGTCCCCGAAACGAACCGATCCCGGGCATGACCCACCCATTGGGCGAGGGCGACCGTATCTCAATCCCCAGTCTCCAGGCTGGATTCCGGGTCATGGACGTCCCCGGCCACACCGAGGGGCACATCGCCTATTTCGATGACAGCGCCGAGAGACCAGTGATTTTCTGCGGGGACACCCTGTTCTCGATCGGTTGCGGCAGGGTCTTCTCCGGGACCCACGAGCAATTGCACGACTCGTTGATGCGCATCGCCGACCTGCCTGCCGAGACGCTGGCCTACTGCGCGCACGAATACACCCTGGACAATATCGGATTCGCGAAGTGGGTCGAACCGGACAATCCTGCCCTCGGCGACCGGGAACGCCAATGCCACCGGCAACTGGATCGGGGACAGGACACGGTGCCGTCTCCTCTGGAGACGGAAAAGGCCGCCAATCCTTTCCTGCGGGTGCGCGAGACCTCCGTCGTCGAGGCCGTGGAGCGGCATGCCGGACGCCGCATGCGGGACAGCCGCGACACCTTCCGCACACTGCGCCACTGGAAGGATTCGGAATACGACTAGCCGGATCGTGACTCAGGCGATTGCCGGAGAATGACATACCAGATCGCGCCTGATTTTCGTTCGTCATCAAGACGCGACAACAGGCGCATAGTCGAACTATGGAACGGTTGTCGCAACGCGGAGGACGGACGACAAAGACAAGCAGGATGGTATGTCATTTGACAGAAATCGCCTCAGGTGTCATAGGCCAGGACCGGCGCAAGCCAGCGCTCGGCCTCCTCGACCGTCATCCCCTTACGGTGCGCGTAGTCCGTAACCTGATCCTTCTGGATCTTGCCCGTGCCGAAATAGCGTGATTCGGGGTGCGAGAAATACCAGCCGGAAACCGCCGCGGTCGGCAACATGGCGAAGTGCTCGGTGATCTCCAGCCCAATGGCCTCGTCCGGCCCGAGCAGTCCCCACAGGGTTGCCTTTTCCGTGTGGTCCGGGCAGGCCGGGTAACCCGGCGCAGGTCGAATACCGCGATACCTTTCGGCGATCAGTTCCTCGATCCCGAGCTGCTCTTCCGGGACGTAGCCCCAGAACTCGGTGCGCACCCTCTCGTGCATCCGTTCGGCCAGGGCCTCCGCCAGCCGGTCGGCGAGCGCCTTGAGCAGGATGGCCTGATAGTCGTCGTGGTCGGCCTCGAAACGGCGAACATGTTCGTCGATCCCGATCCCGGCCGTGACCGCGAAGGCCCCAATATGGTCCTTCACGCCCGAATCGGCCGGCGCGACGAAATCCGCCAGCGAATAATTCGGCTTGTCGGTGCGGCGCTGCATCTGTTGCCGGAGATGATGCAGTACCGCACGCACCTCCCCGTTTTGTTCGACGTCGTAGACCTCAATATCGTCCACTCCAATACTGTTGGCCGGAAAGAATCCGATGACCGCCCGGGCCGTCAGCCACTTCTCAGCGACGATTCGACGCAGCATCGCCTGCGCGTCGTCGAACAGTCGGCGCGCCTCCCCGCCGACCATCGGATCCTCCAGGATGCGTGGATACTTCCCGGCCAGCTCCCAGGCCATGAAGAACGGGGTCCAGTCGATGCGTTCGGTCAGCTCCTCCAGCGGATAGTCGTCGAAGACCCTCACACCGAGAAATCCGGGTGTCGGCGGGGTGTAGGCCGCCCAGTCGGTGCGCAGCCTGTTCGCGCGGGCCTGCGCCAGGGGACTGTAGGCCCGGACCGTCTTCCCCTGTTCGCGCTGGCGGCGCAGATCGGCGTACTCCTCACTCACCTCGACCGCGTAGCTTTCCCTGGTTTCGTCGCCGAGGAGATGTCCTGTCACGCCGACGGCCCGCGAGGCGTCGGTGACATACACCACGGACCCGGAGTATCCCGGGGCGATCTTCACCGCGGTATGGACCCTCGAGGTCGTGGCACCCCCAATCAGCAGGGGAATCTTGAAACCCTGTCGCTCCATCTCCCGGGCCACGTTCACCATTTCGTCGAGAGACGGCGTGATCAGGCCGGACAGCCCGACGATGTCGCAGTTTTCGCTACGGGCGGTCTCGAGGATCCTGTCCGCCGGCACCATGACACCGAGGTCGATCACCTCGTAGCCGTTGCACTGCAGCACCACGCCGACGATATTTTTGCCGATATCGTGCACGTCCCCCTTGACGGTCGCCATCAGCACCTTGCCCGCAGAATGTACGGCGCAACTGTCCTTCTCCGACTCGAGGTAGGGCAACAGGCAGGCCACGGATTTCTTCATCACGCGCGCACTCTTGACCACCTGCGGGAGAAACATCTTCCCCGCCCCGAACAGATCCCCAACGACGTTCATGCCGTTCATCAGCGGACCCTCGATGACATCAATGGGGCGACTCGAGGTCCGGCGGGCCTCGTCCGTGTCCGCC
>JAJDOJ010000228.1 GCA_022340215.1 Gammaproteobacteria bacterium | reverse complement strand
AAGGGCAGTGGCCACACCGGGTCTAACACCCCATCCGAGGCCTCGCACACGGCACGCGAAAGCGACTCCGTGGTCGAGAACATCGCTGGTATCTCCGTCCCCAGCGCGACTCGGGCGGCGCCGGTCAAAGTGGCGAAATCGATCACGACCTCCGAATCCCCTTCACCGGCAGCGCAAAGGGCGTCCGCGAGCAGTAACCGGCCTTCCGCGTCGGTGTTGTCGATCTCCACCGTCTTGCCATTGCGCGCCGTCAACACGTCGCCCGGCCGGTAGGCGTTACCGGAGATTGCATTCTCCGCCGCAGGCACCAGGACCCGTAGCCGCACCGGCAAGGCGGACGATACGATCATGTGCGCCAGACCGATGACGTGCGCCGCACCGCCCATGTCCTTCTTCATCAGGCGCATCCCGTTCGCCGACTTGATGTCGAGCCCCCCGCTGTCGAATGCGACGCCCTTGCCCACCAGGGTGATTCCGGGGCCTCGATCGCCCCAGTTCAGCTCAAGCATGCGCGGTGGGTTCGCGCTGGCGCGCCCTACCGCGTGAACCATCGGATAGTTTCCCGAAAGCAACTCTTCACCGACCAGTTCCTCGAACCGGCCGCCGAATGTCTTCGACAATTCCCGCATGGTCTCCGAGATGTCCCTCGGCATCATGTCCATCGCCGGCGTATTGATCAGATCACGGCAAAGGGTGATGCCATCGGCCTGCGACCGTACCCGGTCGAACGCCACCCCGGGACTCACCACCAGTGTCGCGGGCGGCTTGCCGTTACCGGTGTAGCGTGTAAAGCGGTATGCGCCGAGTGCCCAGGCCAGCGCGGCCTGTTCGGCAAACCCATCGCCGGGGCCTTCCGCGATGCGGTACTCACCTGGCGGCAGCCTCTGAGGCAGAACACCCGCGATCCAGAATCCCTCCTCGGCGGAGGCCCCAAGCAAGACAGCCTCGATACCGCCTTCGCCCCCCGGCACCATCGCCAGCTCGCCGGCGGCCGCATTGAAACCCAGCGACTCGATCCAGCGCGCCGCCACACCGCCCCGTTCCAGGACCCACGCCTGCAGCCGGTTTTCGTTCAGCACATACACCGGGGTTGCGTCTTCGAATGCCGCCTTGTCGTAAGCACGGATCATGGCTGTCATAAACCGATGCACCTGCCGCTTTGCTGGAAGTCGCCGTCAATGGTGTTTGAAATGCCCTGCGCTGGCAAGCCAGAGCAAGCACGATACATGGAATTTGTACATTCTCCGCTGATCCCGTCCTTCTGCCCCATTCGCGGGACGTGATAGAATTCTTGGCTCTGCGGTTTGCCGCCGTGCCGGCGTACAGCGTCTTCCCGATGACATCATCACCGACCCCGTCCGACCCTCGAGGCACATGACCGCTGCACTCGAGATTCAGGACCTGCGCAAGACCTACGCGAACGGCCCACCAGCCCTGAAGGGCATCGACCTGACGGTGGCCCAGGGGGAGTTCTTCGCCCTCCTAGGTCCGAATGGCGCCGGCAAGTCCACGGCGATCGGCATCGTCAGTTCGTTGATCAACAAGACCGGCGGCAAGGTCTTCATCTTCGGGCGCGACATCGACACCGACTTCGCCGCGGCACGGCGCAACATCGGCCTCGTTCCCCAGGAATTCAACTTCAACGTCTTCGAACCGGTCGTCGAGATCGTGGTCAACCAGGCCGGTTACTACGGCATTCCGCGCAGGGCGGCATTCGACGCCGCCGGCGAGGTTCTGAACCAGCTCGGCCTGTGGAACAAGCGGCGCGTGCAGGCACGCGAATTGTCCGGGGGAATGAAACGCCGTCTGATGATTGCGCGCGCCCTGATCCATCAACCCCGCCTGCTTATCCTCGACGAACCGACGGCCGGTGTCGACATCGAGATCCGCCGTTCCATGTGGGAGTTCCTCGCCCGGACCAACGAGGCAGGCACGACCATCATCCTCACCACGCACTACCTGGAGGAGGCGGAGAGTCTGTGCCGCCAGATTGCCATCATCGACGAGGGACGCATCGTCGAGCACTCGGCGATGCGCGACCTGCTGTCGCGCCTGCACGAGGAGACCTTCGTGCTCTATCTGAAGGAACCGCTCGAACAACTCCCTGAACTCGGCGGGCACGAACTTCGACTCGTGGACGAACGCACCCTGGAGGCCCGGGTCCACTGCGACGTCAAACTGAACGATCTGTTCGCCGACCTCTCGCACGCCGGGATCGACATCCTCAGCATGAAGAACAAGACCAACCGGCTCGAGGAATTCTTCATCAGCCGGCTCGCCAACCGGGGCAACGGGCAGTGAGCAGACGCAAGTCGCCTGGCATGACGACCCCGCAAAGGCTGGTCGCCCTGCGCACCATCCCGACGGGGGGAGTTCCTTACCAGATGGACTTCATCATCGGCACCAAGCCGGGCGGCAACCCGACACTGTTCCAGACCGTGCAGGCGCGTCTGCAAAAAGGACTGTGCACCGAATGGGAAGAGGCCGATGAAAAATCCGGCGCCACACGCGGTTACCGCTTTACCCATCAAGTTCCCCTGCACCATGCACACCCGGATCTCGACTCTGCCGTCAATTTCCTGAGAGTACTGGGAAGTCGACGCCCGGGGTAAGGAGCGCATATGGAGTTAGATCACCCACCCGGCCATTACCCGCGACAACGCCCAGACGTTGATGCGGGCGGGTCGGGCACAGTGGAAGATCGAGAACGAGACGTTTAACACACTGAAAAACCCGCGGCTATCACTTCGAACACAACTTCGGGCACGGCAAACAGTATCTGTGCGGCACGCTGGCCGGCTTGATGTTGCTGGCGTTCCTGATCGACCAGATCCTTCGAACGCGCCTGTCGCGTCTTTCAACTGGCCAGGGTGCATTGCAAATCGCGTCTGTGCCCATGGGAGCGGTTCCAGTCGCTGTTTCTGACCTTGTATGCGCCCAACTGGGAGGCGCTGATGAGTGCCTGGATGATCCCTCGAGGATCAAATTTGTGCTGCCCTCACCGGATACTTCCCAGACGGACAGCTCCGCCGCCGTACCGTGTTGTACCCCGAGCTATCGCCTGAATTCAATGTCCGACAGACAATGCCGCAACTTCAAATGCCGCTGCCTTTGTGAAGGGTTACACTGTGGTCCATAACAAAACGGATATCGCTCAACATGGGCGGTGTTCACTCGCCCGGGGTGCGGCTGGTCCAACCATTCATGCTATCGTGAGGCCAGTGAAGTCGATAGCCCATGTCGCTTATTTTGGGGTAGAGGAGGAGAATTGGTGAGCATAGACAAGACAGCGGGGGATCTCGCCATTCCTCTGGATGTGTATCCGCACCTTCGAGAGGACCAGACACTGCATGAGGCGATTAACGTCATCCGGTCATTCACATACGAAGATCAGTTACGGTTTTCGGAGCTGATGATCTTGAACGACCAAGAACAGTTGATCGGCCGGGTTACGGTGCGTGATATGCTCCAAGGGCTCGAACCGCGCCTACTTCGGAAAAAGAAATTAGCGAAATTCGAGGGGTTTGAGGCCGAGTACCCGAACCTGGCGATCCTCTGGGAGGAATCCTTTTTCAAGAAGTGCCGCAAACGGGGCGGTAGGCCGATCAAGGAGGTCCTGTCGCCCATAACGACGACTTTAAAGGCGTCTGATCCCCTATTGAAGGCTCTATACATTATGATGCACAAGAATGAGAACAACCTGCCGGTGCTTAAGAAAAAGAGAATCGTCGGCGTGCTCCGCATCAAAGAGGTTTTTACCGCGATCTGCCTTCGCTGCCATTTCTAGAACGAGTGACCGTTCATCCATACTGGGCTCTTTAATGTTGAATCTATAACGAAGAAGAGGAACTCATGGCAAACGCAAGCCGTGTAAGTACGGGTCTGGCTGTTGAAAAAAGGCCCGTAGACTGGAAGCGTATCGGTTTCATGTCGTTGGGGGTCGTACTGTTCGCGATCATCTATCTTTCACCTCCATGGCCAGACGCGGTCGACCCCATGGGCGAGCATTTCGTGTTGACCAAGGAGGCCAAGGGCGCCCTGGCGGTCTTTGCCCTGGCGGGCACATGGTGGGTGTTCGAGGTGGTGCCGATCGGCGTGACCAGTCTGACCATCGGTGTGTTGCAGGTGCTATTTCTGATCCGGCCCGCCAAGGCGGCGTTCAACGACTTCATGGACCCCTCGGTCCTCTTTATCTTAGGCTCCATTGTCATCGGCATGGTCTTCACCAAGACGGGGTTAACCAAGCGGATTGCATACAAAATGCTCTCCATTGTGGGCGAGAAGACCAGCATGATCTACCTGGGCTGTTTCCTATTGACTGCAGTCCTGACCCACATCATGGCCCATACTGCCGTGGCCGCCACCATGTTCCCCCTGCTCCTCGCCATCTATTCTTTATACGACGAGGGTGACAAACCCACCAGGTTCGGCAAGGGGCTGTTCATGGGCATGGCCTACGTGGCAGGGGCCGGCAGCATCGTCACCCTTCTGGGAGCGGCCCGCGGCGCGGTGGCCCTGGGTTTTTACAAGGACGTCACGGGTCAGGAGATCAGCTTTTTCGAACTGACCTACTATATGGCGCCGATCGGGTGGCTCATGACCTTCCTGCTGTATGCCCTCTTCATGGTCGTTATGAAGCCCGAGAAGAAGCGCCTCCCTGGCCTCAAGGAGAAAGCCAAGCGGATGTACGGAGAGCTTGGCCCGATGACCAGGGATGAGATTCTTGCCTCACTGATCATCGCCACCACAATCTGTGTCATCTCGGCCCAATCCTTCTTCCCGGCCCTGAATGTGATCAATAAGACCGGGATACTGCTTTGCTCCACCGTCGCCTTTTACCTGGTTAGTATCCTCGACGTGGACGATCTGGAAACGATTCCCTGGAATATCATTCTTCTCTTTGCCGGGGCCATGTCCATCGGCTTCTGCCTGTGGGAGACGGGGGCTGCGAAGTGGCTGGCTGTCAACTGGCTTGTCATATTCCAGGAATCGAACTGGTTCGTTTTCGTAATGGCCATTGCCTTATTCGTCATGCTCATGACCAACTTCATCATGAATGTGGCCGCCATTGCGATCTCGCTGCCTGTCGCCCTGGTCATCGCCCCATACCTCGGCGTAGCAGGCGAGGTCATCCTTTTCGCGTCCCTGGTCGTGGCCGGCATGCCCTTCCTGCTCCTGGTTGGCGCGGCGCCGAACGCCATTGCCTATAATTCAGGGCAGTTTACCACCGGCGAGTTCTTCTTATGGGGCATCCCGGCGTCCATTATCCTGATGGCGGTGACGGCCTTGGCCATCACCGTTATCTGGCCAATCATGGGGATGCCAATCACGCTATCGGTTGAGTGA
>JAJDOJ010000227.1 GCA_022340215.1 Gammaproteobacteria bacterium | reverse complement strand
AGGCGATTTCTGTCAAATGACATACCATCCTGCTTGTCTTTGTCGTCCGTCCTCTGTGTTGCGACAACAGTGACATAGTTCGACTATGCGCCTGTTGTCGCGCCTTGATGACGAACGAAAATCCGACGCGATCTGGTATATCATTTTCCGGCAATCGCCTTAAGGCGATTTCTGTCAAATGACATACCATCCTGCTTGTCTTTTCGTCCGTCCTCTGTGTTGCGACAACCGTTACATAGTTCGACTATGCGCCTGATGTCGCACCTTGATGACGAACGAAAATCCGGCGCAATCTGGTATGCCATTTTCCGGCAATCGCCTAAACCGCTTCGATGCGTTCGCCCTCGGTCCGAGCCCCATTATGGGCGCGCAGGCTCAGGTGATATTTCTGAATCCGGTACCGCAACGTCTCCCGGGTCGTACCCAATGCCCGGGCGGTCGCTGTTACATTGTAGTCGTTGCGCTTCAGGGCAGTTTGAATGATGTAACTGTCCATCTCGTCCAGCGCCATCGAACCGTCCAGGGGGATGGTGACCCGGTCGCCCTCGACTTCGGGGCCGCGCCGAGGCCCTTGCAGGCCCTCGGCCAATTGCAGCCAGCGCTCGGGAAAGACCTCGCTACTTGCGAGCAGAACGCAGCGCTCGATCACATTGCGTAACTCGCGGACATTGCCCGGCCAGTGATAAGCCCGCATCCGTCGATAGATACTGTCCGGGATGCGCTTGACCCGACGGCCGGCAATGGCGTTGAACTCGGCAACCATATTCGGCACCAATTCGTCCAGATCATCCAGTCGTTCTCGTAACGCCGGCAGTCGGAGGAGGAACACACACAGGCGATGATAGAGATCTGCCCGAAAGCTTCCCGCTCTCACCTCATCCTCGAGGTCGTGGTTGCTGGCGACCAGCACCTTCACATCGACCTTGATAGACTTCTCGCCGCCAACCCGACGCAGTTCGCGGTCTTCGATGGCGGTCAGCAGCTTCGCCTGAAGGGCAAGATCCATCTCACCGATCTCGTCGAGGAAGAGCGTACCGCCGTCGGCCTGTTCGAGATAGCCACGATGGCGCCCCTTCGCCCCGGTGAATGCACCGGCCTCGTGTCCGAAAAGCTCAGATTCGAGAAGATCTCTCGGCAGGGCGGCGCAGTTGACCTCGATCATCGGCCCGTCCGGACGCGGACCGGAATGATGCAGGATCCGGGCGACCAGTCCTTTGCCGGTTCCGGTCTCACCCGAGATTACCAGGCCGCTAAAGGGAACGACGGCAAGGCGTTTGATCATCTCGCGCAGGCGCCGAGTCGTCTCGCTGTGCCCGAGGAACGCTTCCGGTCGGTACTGCCTGCCACCGAACTCGGATTGCAGTCGCAAACGGCGCTGCGCGCGGGCACCGCGTCGAGCACCATTGAGCACTGCCGCCAAGCGCTCGGTGCTGCACGGTTTCTCGAGGAAGTCCAAGGCACCCAGCTGCAATGCACGAACCGAATCAGGGACACTGCCATAGGCCGTCAACAGGACCCATTCACAGAGGTTACCTGCAGACCGAACCTGTTCGAGCAGATCGAGCGAATTGCCGTCGGGAAGACTCATGTCGGCCAGGACCACCAGCGGCTCCCTGCCCTCGTCGAACAGCAGGCGCCGCGCCTCAACGATCGAACCGGCCAGATCAACGTCCCAGCCCGCTTTGCTGAAGTGCCGAGTCAATTCGATGCCCAGTAGCCGTTCGTCTTCAATGATCAGTAGCGTATCGCTCATTGTGACCTCACACTCGTCCGTCCGCACAGACCCGCCTCGATTCGCCGGCCCCCTTCCTTCAATCCACAGGCTCCACTGCAGGAGACCGCTGAGGGTACGTCCCGGTTCGACAGGAGCTACCCGGGCCTCGATACTCAAATTGTTGTAGCCCCCGCCAGATGCGACGGCGGAAGGCACGCCGAGGCGCTCCGTGGAGGACCGGGCCGCGACCGGCGTCGCTCCGTTTATTTTGCGTCACAGCCCCGACCGACCCTCTTGCGCCTCGAATGCTCCACTCCGTATGACCTCCCGACAGAATACGACCGGCGAACCGTGTGCCGTCGGCCAGGCGGGTACGGCAGGTAGTGAAACTGGCTGACGTCAGGCGGGAACATTGAGGCCCCGACCCCCTCCGACAGAAGCGGACTGAATAGTTGTCTGTCGGTCACAGCGGCTCGCCCCTTACCCGGCGTACGTACTCGGGTTCCGGGCCATCCGGCGCGATCGGATCGAGAAGGTCAAGCAGGCGACGCAGACACAGGACGCCCTCATATCGGTCCTTACAGTCGTATGCCAGCACCGCGGACAAACCTTTGCGCCGCATCAGCTGCAGCGATTCCGCGGCGGTCATGTCGACCCGGAACAGTACCGGCTGACAGCTCATGACATTAAGCACCGGTGTCGTTCCGGGATCGTACCCGGCTGCGCAGGCGGTCAGGGCCAGGTCCCAGACGCTGATCGACCCCACCACCCGCTTACCATCACTGACGGCGAGCAACTCAACCTCCACCTTCTGCAAAGTCAGCGCCGCTTCCTGCAGGGCCGCGGTCACGGGTACGAGAGGCAGGCCGGTCAACAGCGCCTGGACGGTCATCGCCGCCTGCATCGGGTCCTTTTCAACCATGGGTGGTAGGCACCGTGCGCGCCTGTCGCTCCGGGCCCGGGGCGTTTAACCCATCGAGTGGATCCTCCGGGGCGACCGGGAGCGTCTCGGTCACCTGCACAGACTTTCCCTCGATCATCATGCGTCCGCACAGATCAGTTTCCCATTGGAAGATTTCGATTTTCTCGCCGAGACCGGGGTCGTCTCGAGCGATCAGATCAACCATGCTGCTGACCATCAGCCCTGCATCGGTCGACTTACCAGACCTGTCGGGATCATGCACGTCTGCCATTTCGCTGCTCCTCCCTGAGTTCAGGTGTGGAATCACCATATCGTGCTGATCCCCGCCCGAGAACAATCCCGTCGGGGCAACTGGCCCCGCGTGGTGAATATCCACCCTCTCAAAACATCGGACGCCTTTCACTGTCTCACCCGCGCGACCTGCCCTCCCTGTCTGACGCTTTCACGGACAGCGGATTTCTGAAGGTCGTAACGACACCCCAACTCACCCCTCGGGGGGGCCGTATCGAGTTCCCGGGTAACTATGCGTTTGCAAGTAGCGTACCCATCGAAACCCTGGTGGAGGTCTCGGGAAATTCGTCGGCGCACCATCCATACGGGCAACCTCGACCGGCGCCTCCCACGATGCAACCACGGTGGCATTGGTCATGAGTCCCGGGGTGATTTTCGGCCCCGAGGACGGGATGACGCTGAACGGGCCGCAGCGACTGTCCACCCAGGTGGTTTTCAGCCGCTTTCCGAAACCGGTCGTAAGTGCATGGGATTCGCTCGGGTGCCTCGCCGCCACCCTCACCCAGTGACCGGCGTCAAGCAACTGCGGGACCGCCCGCCGATGAAACCCGTCCCACCAGACACGCAGATCCGCATCGACTCCATGCAATGACCTCTCGTTAGGCGATTGCCGGAAAATGGCATACCAGATTGCGCCGGATTTTCGTTCGTCATCAAGGCGCGACAACAGGCGCATCGTCAAACGATGGAACGGTTGTCGCAGCACAGAGGACGGACGAAAAGACAAGCAGGATGGTATGTCATTTGACAGAAATCGCCGCAGTCGGCCGCCCACACATCGTTATCGACCAACGACCTGCGGTTTGGTGGTTCGGCCGCGACCGCGGTACGGCGACGACCGGATAACAAACTCTTCAATCGCACCAATCGGGTGTCAGTCTGTATTGTGCCGCACATGCCAACTCCTGCGGTACCGAGTCAAGCGAGTCACCGGCCGACTTTGCTACCGTCCTGTGTCTATCGATCGCCGTGGCGGATCGTCTCCGAATGTCCGTGCACGAACAGTGCCGCGCGGCCAGCTCGCGGGACAATCCGACGCTGGGACGCACACGCCGCTGCCGGAGCGGTGCAGAGGCATCCGGTGGGTCGAAATCCCCCGAAAACGGTGGATATGCCCCATCTTCCACCGGCTGTCGAAGGTCAATGGCCCGCGACGGCCCGTAACCGGGCGACCGGAGCGCGGCCGGTGTCTGTGGCATGTCGTTTGCTTCCTTTCAGGTCATCGAGCATCTGTCGTGTCAACGAGTGAAGCTGGAGGGACCACGAGTCAGCAACGCATGAGCGAATCATCGGCCACCTTGCACGAGCCGCCTGGCCGGCTCGCCGACAGCACCATCGAACTGCACCGCGCCCTGGTCTCTCTGCAGGAGGAACTGGAGGCTATCGACTCGTACCGGCAGCGTTCAGACGCCAGCCGTGACAGCGCCTTGCGGGCCATACTCGAACACAACATGGCGGAAGAGATCGAACACGCGAGTATGCTGCTCGAATGGCTGCGGCGCCGCCACACCGCATTCGCGGCCCAGTTCGATACCTACCTTTACAGCGAGGGTTCGATCTGCGGGTTGGAAGAATTGATCTATCACGGCATCGCCGAACAGGGCCTGGCCGGTCTGATGACCGCCGAGGGCCGCAACCAGGTCAAGATTCGTGACTGGGAACAGGTCGGACACACCCTGAACGACGTCATCGCCGCGGTCGACCGGCTGGACGAGGGCGGTTTTCGCGGCCCCTATGCCCTGTCCCTGTCGCCGAGCCGCTACAACAAGCTCTTTCGGCGTTACGAAGGATCGGATCTGCTGCAGCTCGATCATCTCAGTCGCTTGTGTGAGGCCGGGGTGTACAAGGCCCCGATCGAGGGTGCCGTAGTGGTTGACCCGAAGGTCGGGCAGATCAACATCGGCCAGGACCTGAGGATCGGCTATTCGGCCAACGACGGCATCCACTATAAGCTGTTCGCCAGCGAGAGCCTGGTGCTGCTTCTCGACGACCCGGCGGCCGTCTGCACACTCGAAGAGCAATAGCAGTGTTGTACGGACCTAAGACCTCACATCGACTCGAGGCGCGATGACGGCAGGGAGGCCTGCCCGGTGTGGATAATGCCAGCAGCTCACCACCCTCAGACAAGCGGTACCGATTTTTGCCTGATTCGATTGCGATCTCCGGTGACGACGCCAGACCGCACATTCGGGAGATCGGGAACCATGCAATACCCATGCTGCATCTTGTGTCAGCCCATTGTGCTTTGGCCAAAACTGGGTTGGCGGACTGAGGCCTTCACTCGACCGGCAACCGGCGCCCGGCTCACGCCGCGACTGTTTGGTCGTTGAGCATCAGGGAGGCACAGGCCCCACCCTCGGCCCGATTGACCAGCTGCAGCTGGCCCGTGTTGGCGACGGCAAAGCGCTGCACCGTGGCCAGGCCAAGTCCGGTGCCGCCCCGGCGCCAACTGCCGAACTCGTGCACCCCGGCCCTCAGTAGTTCCTCGGGGAAACCCGGGCCGTCATCGCTAACGTTGATCGCCACCCGCTCGTTCGACTGGCGTTCGGCACGAATGCGCACCGTACCGCCACGGCCTTGCAAGGCCTGGGCGGCGTTTAGTACGAGGTTGAGCAGGGCGTGACGTAGGCCGCTCTCCGGCAGAATGCACAGCAGGTCCTCGGGGACATCCGTTTCGAGCGTAACCTCGTCGTCCAGTTGATAGCGCATCAGACTGGCCATCTCCTCGACCACGGCACGCAACCGCAGGACTCGCGGCCGCTCCGGTACCTGGCGCGACTCCTCGACGACTCGAGTCAACAGATGCGCGATGCGTTCGAGCTCGGCGATCACTAAACCCAGGCGCTGGTCCTGATCCTCCGAATCGACCTCTTCGCGCAGGTTGGTCAGGGCCATAAGAACCCCAGACAAGGGGTTGCGCAACTCGTGACCGAGCCGCGCCGAAACCTCGCCGACCGCCGCCAGGCGCTCCCTCCGCGCCAACGCCGCCTGCTGCTGAAACAAGGCCCGGGTGGCCTGGTCGACGTCCTGGCGCAGAGAGTCCTCGCGCTTCTGGTGACCCTGTTCGAGATCGTGCATCCGCTTCACCATCCGGTTGTACTTCTCGAACAGGGGCCGCACCAGCGGATCCACGTTGTCGGAGGCGGCCACTGCGTAATCCTTGCGCGCCAGCAGGGCGAGAAAACCGCTGAGGTCGTTGACCGGCGCCAATACCCGATAGTGAAAGAACACCAGCAGGGCGAGCGACAGCGCCGGCAGAATGACGGCCAGCGCCAGCGCCGCCTGAAACTCGCGCTGGTTGTCCTCCTGGAGCTCGGCAAGCAGGGTTCGCTGGGCATAGCCCTCCGCTTCCAGGACGGCCCCGATCCGTTCCCGGACTTCGGCCACCGACACCGGATTCCTCGTTTCCAGGGATTCCGCGGCACGGGTCAGTTCGGCCGCCGTGCTCGGCGCCAGCGCAATCGGGAGGGCGGCGAGTTCGCGCAAGGTCGCCGCCAGAGAATCTCGCTCCGACGGCGGCAACTCACCCCGCTCGGATTCCGACCTCAGCCGCCAGTAAGCTTCCTGCAGTGAGCCAACCAGAACCTGGTGGTCGGACACCGGTCGCAGCCGTTCGCTGTTGGTCCAGGTCATGGTCAGTACGAACAGCAGCAAAACACCGACGATCAGCCCGCCGCCACCGACCAGCAGTAGTACCGTTCGATAGAGCAACATCATGGCCGTGTCTTTCTCGGATCGAGGCGAAATCCTGTGGCAAACGGACAAACCCCGTGCCGGTCACGCCGGTCCACGCAGCCCATGAGCACCTTGGTCGTCTGCGCCTTCACATTCAAGTCTGCGGCTAGAACGGGCGCCGCCGCGAGAACGGCGTCATCAGGGAACCAAAGACCGCCATCACCACCTTCAGACGAGAACATGTCGCGCACGATGTCGGGGGTCGGTTCGGGCAGTAAGGCGATTGCCGGAAAATGGCATTCCAGGTTGCGCCGGATTTTCGTTCGTCATCAAGGCGCGACAACAGGCGCATCGTCGAACTCTGGGAACGGTTGTCGCAACACAGAGGACGGACGACAAAGACAAACAGGATGGTATGTCATTTGACAGAAATCGCCTAAGAACAGGCCGATCCCCTCGGCGGGCCAGTACCGCTCAACGCGGGTTGTCCGGAGTGCGTCTCGTTTTCCCCAGCAGAGCAGGTGAATAACAGCCGGAGCAGAAGCGTTTAGCGACTCTTTCCACAGCAACCCTCGGCCGGCTCCGGGCAAATGATTACCGGCCTGCCGGGCGGAACACCGGCGGCCTCACGGAAATGGCGGGGTCCCTTGCGCGTCCTCGCCGAGGACGGCCACCTCCGGGTGGCGTTGCTTGATGCCGTTCTCCACCTCCTCGACCCGTTCCTTGTCGACCTTGAGCACGATGACCTGACTGCCCTGACGCATGGCGCCGTCCAGGCGGTAAAGTTCCCGCGCAAGGCCATGGTCGAACCATAAGCGCGACAGCGCGCCGCCAACCGCCAATACCAACAGTAACACCAGCACCACCACCAGACCGAGCCCGAAAAGTGCCATCAACAGAAGGCCGATCAACAGACCGACCACTCCACCGATGAGTGCACCAAACCTGGCGTTTGCCGCCGGTGAGCGATAGCGAACCGTCCTGACCGCGAGTTTCGGCAGCCGCTCCAGACACATGCTGAACACCCGGATTCGGGGTGCGTCCACGCCGTCGCGAATCAGCGCATCGGTTACCTCGCCGACCTTCGACTGCGACTGCTCCGGGATTGTGAGATAGATGTAGACCACAGGCTTAGCCGACCACCGCGCCCTTATCCGCCCAACGGCTCATATACCCCCGCCACCGGGAGGGCGTCGCAAAAGCCCGTACAGCACAACCACGCACCAGGCCGAGGACCGGGATCCGGATTCCCATCGTCGTCCGCCAATGCGGCACGCGGCCCGTTCGCGTGGGCGATATTTCGTCCCTGAGCGGCCGCCGGATCGCTTTTTCTGGCACGCTTCGCACCCGCGCGCTCGGACTGCTCGGCCTCTTGCTGGTCTTGCCCCCTGGCCCGTTGTTCGGCAGCCTTCTCCACCCTCCCGGACTCGACAAACTCACGGGTCGCCTCCTCGTAACGGTGAACGGCCGCCTTGTCGCCTTCGCCCGGGAGGTCCTCATGTTTGTCTTTCTTGCTACCCATCTTGCACCCCCGAATCCTCTGTGAAATCGCTTTGGCTCGGTGCCGGTACCGCTTTGTCACCACTGGTGTTACGCAGACTTATGCAGGGCGCATGCCAGGAGATCGTGCGAGACGTGATATAGCGTGCCGAACTCGCTGTAGCGGCCTTAACCATCCGGGGAAATGCCCTGGCACTCAGGTGCAAATGCCCCACGCCTCAGGCGATTTCTGTCAAATGACATACCATCCTGCTTGTCTTTGTCGTCCGTCCTCTGTGTTGCGACACCCGTTCCATAGTTCGACTATGCACCTGTTGTCGCGTCTTGATGACGGACGAACATCCGGCGCAATCTGGTATGCCATTTCCCGGCAATCGCCTCAAATCCAGGCACTGATCGGAGAAGCCTGCCGTAGAGTCCAGCTTCGCAAGCAGTCGGTTCATACGCCGTTCATAGCCGATGGTGGTCGACAGCCGGCTGCCGATGCTGCCGCCGCACAGTGAGCCGGCGACATGGGTCGGATAGACATCGATGAAATCCGGCAGGGAGCGCACCTAGTCGCGCAGGATGTGGCAGAACACCGCCGCATTGCGGCGCGTCTTCTCGGCACCACCGAGCAGATCGGGACGGGCAACGTCACCGATCAGAAGGGCGCCGCCGGAGAACAACGTTAACCTTCAGCCGCCGAGGAACGAGGTCGGCTGGAAGGTTTTGTTGGACGAAGCCGCTACGCGGAGAAGTGCTCATCGTCCGTTGAACCCGAGACGATACCCTCTAAGCCCTCATAGAGCGGGCACCCGTTTTTTATCCGCGAATCCTCTGGTCTAGGTTGCCTCGTTAATCTCTTTAATCTCAGGGCCGCTCAGCATTGTCAGCGCCTCTTTGATTTTCTCGTGCCTATCGACCAGAATGGCATGGACTTCAAGGAATACCATCCGTTTACCCGCGGAGTTTCAATCGCGTGTTGCGCCCGTCCGAAGCCCTGCTAATCCGCATCTTGTTGATTTCACTAGAATCCGTGCCAGAAAAAGATATTTTCAATTAGCACACTATTCCGGCTTGTCAAGGCCGTTTCTTGTACCCACCTCCCGAACATCTGCTTCTCAACTCCCCCGGGCTTGTCCAACAAACGGTTCAGATCGTGGTTCGCTTCACTCTCACGATCTAACCTTATTCGTTAGCAGCCTGGGCGGCAAAGACACGACTCTATGCCCACAGTTGCTTTCTATCCTCTTTAGATCTGCGCAAATGGCCGCCATATCATGGTTGAACTCTTCTGCGTGTGCCTGGCGTGCCTTTCGCACCTCTTCTACAATAGAATCTTTCATGTCAGTCTCCAAGGAGCCCATCTGGGGAGCAGATTTCTGGTGGTACGAAAGCCCGGTCTTCAATTACTTTGATGATTCGGGCCTTTTTAAAGGCGTTATTAATATGGCTGAAATTCCATGTCAGCAGGAACTCCATACCGTTTAGACTTGCCACCGCAATATGTAATGCATCCTCTTCTGCATTCGCCGGAATAGCGTTTGCAGCAATCAGCAACTTCGCAAGCTCCTGCGCTTGAGCCGTAAGTTCTAGAACGGGAATGCCAGAAATTGCACTCAAGCGCTTCCTTGCGGCTTCTTTGTCTCCGCGCGATGCCTCCTGTATGACGAGCGCAGAGATGTAGATGTCGAATTCATCCTGAAGCACCGACCACATCTCGTGTGTAATTTCCTGCCGCGCTGCAATAACCAGATCGCGGTTCGGTCTCGCCGTGTAATAACTAATAATAGATGTTTCAAGGTAGATCTTTGGTTTCATGTCAGTCGTTTTCTGCCGCTAACGCTGCGCTCAGCCGCGCGGCTTTCTGGCGTCGGCTGCAGCGCCTTGTTGTGCGGCCGAACGCTGGCTTTTGTTGTAAACAAACTCAGGATCAAGGTCTATCCCCGAATCCCACTCTATGGTGTCGAATGACACACGAACTCGATTGAACGCATTGCGCTCCTTGAGTCTCTGAAAAATACCGAAGTCCAAATATGGCTTCATATCCAAAATTCCTCTTTCCCCGTTGTCAAAGTCAATTGAGAGAAGATAATCCTCAGTCGGAGTGACATTTTTCACAGATGGATACATAATTTCACCTCTTACTGTAAGGGCTGAATTTTGAATGGCTCTTCTCCATTCATTAACAGCTCCCAATCAGCTATCAGCTCTTCCTGATGAAGTTCCGCCCATGCCAGAACAAGCTTAGTCTGTTTTCTCGGTAAGTCTCCTTGAATTACTTCGCATGTGCGTACATCAACGGTTGCCTTATGCTCGCCGTAGTAGACATGAAAATGTGGTGGC
>JAJDOJ010000226.1 GCA_022340215.1 Gammaproteobacteria bacterium | reverse complement strand
ACCAGATCGCGGGGCGGGCCATCGTCCCGGAGCTGTTACAGGAGGAGGCCCGCCCGGAGGACATCGCCGCTGCGCTGGTGACCCTGCTGGATGGACCTGCGCGCGCAGCGCAGCTCGAGGCACTGGAAGACATGTGCGCTCTCCTGGGTGACGGGGGATCCGATCGGAAGGTCGCCGCCATCGCCGCCGACATGTTGTCCGAACGGTCCTGAGAGGGATGTGCCATGAGGGATGAATTCGGCAGTGTGTCAGGTTTCCGGATGCGGTCCGGCGGCTCGGGCGCCGGCTTGAAAACGCGAGGTGCATCGCGGATGCTGTACGCCTTCATCGGCCTGGGCGGCGACGCCTTTGGTGACAGAACGGAGATACCAATGCTGACGCGGGGCCGGCTCGCATCGATGCTATCGCTGGTTCTTTGCCTGGGAATGCTCGCGGGAGCGACCTGTGCTGGATTACCGTTGGCGACGGATCAGCTCTCTGAGCGTCTTCCGGACATGCTGCAGGAGGTCCTGCCCGGGGTGGTGAATATCGCGACCCGGGCCCGGGTCGCGTCGAGCGAGCATCCACTTCTGAACGATTCCTTCTTCAGGCGCTTCTTCGAACTCCCGGACAACAGTCAGGGCACGGAGACCCTCAGCGCCGGATCCGGGGTCATCGTCGATGCGGCCCAGGGGTATATCATCACCAACTATCACGTGGTCGAGGGCGCCGACGAGATTCAGGTCACCCTCAGCGATCGTCGTCGCGTGCGCGCGGCCGTCATTGGGGTCGATCCGGAGTCCGACCTTTCGGTACTCAAGGTGCAGGCGGACAATCTCAAGGCCGTTGCGCTGGGAAACTCCGACGCGCTGCGTGTCGGGCACATCGTGTTTGCGATCGGCAATCCGTTCGGACTCAGCCAGACGGTCACCTCCGGGATCGTGAGCGCCCTGGGGCGAACGGGCCTTGGTATCGAGGCCTACGAGGATTTCATCCAGACCGATGCCTCCATCAATCCGGGGAACTCAGGTGGGGCGCTGGTCAACACCAAGGGTGAACTGATCGGTATCAACACGGCCATCGTGGGCCCGGGAGGGGGGAACGTCGGCATCGGCTTCGCGATCCCGAGCAACTTGGTCAGCGACATCATGGGGCAAATCGTCCGGCACGGAGAGGTCCGCCGGGGTGAGCTCGGGGTCGTGGCGCAGGATCTCACCCAGGAACTGGCCTCCGCGTTCGGGCTGCCACTGGAAGGTGGGGCCGTTGTGATCGAGGTGGCCGAAGATTCCCCGGCCAGCAAGGCCGGTATTCATCGAGGCGATATCGTCACACGTGTCAACGACAGGCCAATCCGCAGCGCCAGCCAGATACGCAATACCCTGGGACGCCTGAGGGCGGGGACGGAGGTCAAGTTGCGGATCGTTCGCAAGGGACAGGTTAGGACGCTACATGCGACGATCAGCGAACCCCGCCGCGTCATGACGGACGCGGGGCAGTTTTCGGCACCGCTCGCCGGGGCCAGGTTCGGGGAACCGCCTTCGACCGAGAACCCGCAGGCCGCGGTCATCGGGGTTCCGGTCGTCGAGGTGATGCCGGGCAGTCCCGCCTGGCACGCCGGTTTGCGGCCCGGTGACATCGTCACAGGCGTGAACGGGGTGTCGGTCAAGACGGTGGAGCAGGCCCAAAAGGCCCTGCAGCGGGTTCGCCAGGGGGTGACGCTCAACATTCTTCGTGGCAACGGCGCGGTGCATATCGTCGTACGATAGTGGATCCGGTCGGAGAATCCAGTGCCGGCGCGGCCTGTCGCGGATATACGAGACGGAGTCAATCGATTGTCCAATGACGCGCTCAAGGAGCTGACTACGTCGATCGCGACGGAGATGCGCAGGCTCGATCTCTGGGCGACGGTATCGCCGCCGCTCGGCGCGATGCGCAGCGATACCCCCTTCTGTGCCGATGCGCTCGAATGCGAGCAGTGGCTGCAATGGGTCTTTCTGCCGCGTCTCGCGGAGGTACGATCCGGTTCGTTGCGGCCCCGGTTTCGGAGCAACGTGGCCGCATATTGTGAGGCGTGTTTTTCGATGCGCGGGATACGCGCGGAGACCCTGCTTGCCCTGACTCGCAGGTGCGATGAAATCCTCGGTGAGATGGTTTCGCTGAACGCGTCAGACGACACGGAATCGGGGTGATCGCGGGGTCGGAACCGCGCGCGCCTGGCCGGTTGCTAGATCCAGTCTCTGGGGCGAAGAAAATCGCTGTACAGTCGTGCCTCCTCGCTCCCGGGAGTCGGGTGCCAATCGTATTCCCATCTTACCAGGGGCGGCAGGGACATCAGGATCGATTCGGTTCTCCCGCCCGATTGCAGGCCGAACAGGGTGCCCCGGTCGTAGACGAGGTTGAATTCGACGTAACGTCCACGCCGGTAGAGCTGGAATCTGCGCTCACGCTCGCCGTGAGGAAGGTGTCTGCGGCGTTGCACGATCGGGAGATAAGCATCCAGATAGTGGTCGCCGACGCTGCGCAGGAATTCGAAACTGCGGACGAATCCCCACTCGTTGAGATCGTCGAAGAACAGACCTCCGATCCCGCGCGTCTCTGCCCGATGCTTTAGGAAGAAATATTCGTCGCACCACGCCTTGTAGCGAGGGTACACCTCGTCACCCCAGGGTGCGCAGGCCGCCCGTGCCACCCGATGCCAGTGTCGCGCGTCTTCCTCGAATCCGTAGTACGGCGTGAGATCGAATCCGCCACCGAACCACCAGACCGGCGCTTCATCGGGCTTTTCGGCGATGAAGAAGCGTATATTGGCGTGCGAGGTAGGGACGTAGGGGTTGCGCGGGTGGATCACCAGCGATACGCCCATGGCCTGATAGGCCCTTCCCTCCAATTCCGGTCGGGCGGCGGTTGCCGAGGGAGGTAATTCCCCACCGGTCACGTGTGAGAAGTTGACGCCGGCCTGCTCGAACACCGCACCCGCCTGGAGCACACGTGTTCTCCCGCCTCCGCCTTGTTCACGGTCCCACCGGTCTTCGCGGAATGCCTTGTCGTCGTCCTCGGACTCGATCGCGGCGCAGAGCTGGTCCTGGAGATCAAGCAGATAGTGCTTCACCGCGAGGGTGTCGGGTACCAGTGTCATCGGTCGTCCTGTTGCACTTGCGCAAAGGCTTTGAATCCTAACCCATGGTACTGCCAGCGCGCATCGAGGATTCATCGTTCCCCCCAGGTCGCAGCAAGCGACCGGAGCGTGCATCGTAGATCTTCGTCGGTGAGGCCCGCCGGTCCACCGGGCCGTCAAGCAGGTAGTCGATGCGGCCGTCAAACCAGGCACGGACCTCGGCGGCCGTTCTGGCCGGTGGACCTCCGCTGAGGTTCGCGCTGGTCGAGACGATCGCCATGCCCGCCGCCCGACATAGGGCCGAGGCCACGGGATGCGCCGTGACGCGGACCGCGAGCGTCTCGTGGCCACCGCGCAGCAGCCTTGGCGCCCAGGGTCTTGCTGGCATCAACCAGGTGACGGGGCCTGGCCAGGTGCGGTGGATCCGAGCCAGAATCTCGGCCGGGATGGGGGCCAGGTAAGGGCGCAGTTGCCGAAAACCCGATGCGATCAGGATCAGGCCCTTGGCGGCGTCGCGCTGTTTCAGACGCAGAAGGCGCCTCAGCGCGCCGGGATCGAGCGGGTCGCAACCGAGCCCGAAAACGGCCTCGGTTGGATAGGCGATCACGCCGCCTCCTCGCAGGGCCCGCGCTGCCGCGAGGATGCTTCGCCCGCCGCAGACGCGTATGGCCTGCTCTGGTCGGGTTATCGTACCTGCGCGTTGCCCCAACGCAGGCTAACTCCCCGAGGCGCGTTTCTTCTTCGGCGCGGCCTTTCGCCTTGCCTTCTTCTCCGGGGCCTCCGCAAGGAGCTTTTGGCATTGTTCCAGCGTCAGCGAGGCCGGATCCTCACCCTTGGGCACCCTGGCGTTTTTCTTCTTGTCCGTGATGTAGGGTCCGTAGCGGCCGTTGAGGACCTGGATGCCTTCGTCCGCGAATTCCTGAATCAGACGGTTCGCATCGGCTTGCTTCTTCTCCTCGATGAGTTCGAGTGCGCGCTCGAGGGCGATGGTATGAGGGTCGTCGTCACGGATGGATACGTACTTCTTGCCGTATTTCACGTAGGGACCGAAGCGGCCGATGTTGGCCTCCACCGGCTCGCCGGCGGCTGTTTCACCCAGTGCGCGTGGCAGGTGGAAGAGCGCCAGTGCCTCTTCAAGCGAGATGGTGTCGATCTTCTGACCCGGCCTCAGCCCAGCGAATCTCGGTTTCTCCTCGTCGTCGCGTGAGCCAACCTGGGCGAATGGACCATATCTGCCCAGTCTTACGGAGACTGGTTTTCCGGTTTTGGGGTCGGTGCCGAGTTCCCGGGCCTGGACAGCGTCATTTCGCGTAACGGACTGCTCCTTTTCGTCGATCAGGGACTTGAACGGTTTCCAGAACTCCTCCATGACCGGCACCCACGTCTTTTCCCCCCGGGATATCTCGTCCAGCTCGTCCTCGAGCTGTGCAGTGAAATCGTAGTCCACGTACTTGGTGAAATGTGAGGTCAGGAAGCGGTTGACTATGCGACCGATATCGGTGGGATGAAAGCGCCGGTTCTCGAGTTCCGCGTACTTGCGGTCCTGCAGGGTGGAAATGATGCTCGCGTAGGTGGAGGGGCGCCCGATGCCGAATTCCTCGAGTGTCTTGACCAGACTGGCCTCCGAGTATCGCGGCGGCGGTTCGGTGAAGTGCTGATCGGTGCGGATCTCAACCAGTTCCACTTCCTCCCCCTCCTTGAGCGAGGGTAGAAACCGTTCGTCGCTTTCCACCCGTATGTCGTCCGTACCTTCCCGGTAGACCCGCATGAAGCCGGGTTCCCGGATGTGGGAACCGGTGGCGCGGAAGCTCGCGCCCGGCCCGCAGCCGAGGTCCACGGCCACCGTGTCGAGGGTCGCGTGGATCATCTGACAGGCCACGGTTCGTTTCCAGATCAGCTCGTAGAGTCGCGCCTGATCCCGGTCAAGATGGGCCGAGATCTCCTCGGGCGAGCGCCGTGCCGAGGTCGGCCGGACGGCCTCGTGGGCCTCCTGCGCATTCTTGGCCTTGGTCTTGTAGAGGCGCGGTGAGTCCGGGACCATCTCGGCACCGTATCGTTCCGCGATGAACTCGCGCAGTTCCTGCAATGCCTCGTTGGCCAGATTGACCGAGTCCGTACGCATGTAGGTGATCAGGCCGACCGGTCCCGTTCCAAGGTCCACGCCCTCGTAGAGCTGTTGCGCCACGCGCATCGTCTTCCTGGTGGAGAATCCGAGTTTGCGCGCCGCTTCCTGCTGTAGCGTCGAGGTGATGAAGGGCGCGGCGGGGTTGCGCCGGCGCTGTTTCTTCTCCACGGAGTCGATGGTCAGCTTGCCGCCGGCGGACTTCAACAGGGAGTTCCGGGCCTCCGTGGCCGCCGCTTCGGTGGCGATATCGAACTGTTTCAGCTTGTTGCCGCCGTAGATGTTCAGCCTGGCGATGAAGTCCGCGTCGTCCTTTTTCGCATCCGCGTCGATGGTCCAGTATTCCTGTTTCACGAACGCGTCGATCTGTTCTTCGCGTTCGACGATCAACCGCAGCGCGGGACTCTGGACCCGGCCCGCCGAGAGCCCGTTCTTGATCTTTTTCCAGAGCAGGGGCGAGAGGTTGTAACCGACCAGATAGTCCAGTGCGCGTCTGGCCTGCTGCGCGTCGACGAGTTCGTTCGACAGATCCCTCGGATGCGCCACGGCGTCGTTGATCGCACGCTTGGTGATCTCGTGAAAAACAACGCGGTGTACGGGTTTGCCCTTGATCCGGTTTTTCTCCTTCAGCAGTTCGTACAGGTGCCAGGAGATGGCTTCCCCCTCGCGGTCGGGGTCGGTCGCCAGATACAGCGCATCGGCCTTGGCCAGCGCCTTGCCGATGGCGTTGACGTGCCTTTCGCTTTTCTCGATCACCGCGTAGTTCATTCTGAATCCGTTTTCCGGTTCCACGGCGCCGGACTTGGAGATCAGGTCTCTGACATGACCGTAGGAGGCCATCACCTCGTAGTCCTTCCCGAGGAACTTCTTTATGGTCTTGGCCTTGGCGGGCGATTCGACGATGACAAGGTTCTTGCTCATTGGGGATAAGTCGGAATGATTGGGTTGGTTTGTCTGGCCCGGATGCGCAACACTAAGGAGAGACGGCGCCTCGTGACACCGTTAGGATCCCGTCTAGGAGCCTGTCGGCCTTAGGAACAATCTACTGCGCTGATGGGAGAGCGGCCAAAAAATCCCCGATTTCTCGTTGCGTAGGCCCACTATGCGCCTCGAAATCGTAAACTTTTTGTCTCGTTCTCCCACCATGCTCGCTA
>JAJDOJ010000225.1 GCA_022340215.1 Gammaproteobacteria bacterium | reverse complement strand
GGCGGCTTTACGGATCTTTTCCGCCCTGACGGCGTTGGATTCGACTTGCAATGGGGCGGCATTGCGCATCGAATCCGCCTTGTCAGGACGAAAAATCCCTCGAAAATCCACTCGCCCAGATAAATGTCAACAGAGCCTAGGATTCCAGTTTGCGAGCAGCTATCCGGGCGGAACCTTCCTTGCCAGCCCGCCGGCCTGCGGGTCCTGCGCCACTGCGCTGCGCGGGCTATCGACCCGGAATTCGCCACGCGGCGTTTTTTTCCACCAGTTTTCGTGACGGAAATCGGCGGCATCACGCGCGTAAGGCACGTAGGTCCCGCCCCGCAGGAAACCCCATCCCTTGAACCTTGGTCCGTGCAGAAACAGCGTCCAGGCCTCGGGTCCATCCAGCAGGACCCGGTGGAAATCCTCACCCCGGATTACGTTCAGGCTGGGGGGGCGAACCCGGCGGATCACCGTGGTACGGGGTTCTCCACCCACCAGTCGCAGTTCGCGATATCCACCGCTCAATACCAGGCTCACGGCGTGTCGCCACGGGTGGTCGTGCACGCCGCGATCGGGGTCCGACGCCACGAAGCGGTGAAGATACACGCACCAGCCAAAGGCACCCGCGACATAGTACCGTTCCAGATACGGCTGCCCGTCGTCACCGTCTATCCGGCGGCCCGGAAGGTGGCGCGAGATCCTCTTCAGTAGTCCTGATATCATCGTTAGGACGGCTCCCCCCAGAACGCATCGGAGTTCTTACTTCTGACGTTACAAATGTATCACGTGGTATGACGAAATGCGCCAGGATGGGGTCGGACGTGTCGGTGATGCATACGGCACCAACGACGAACGCCTGGTCGAGTTCGAGAAACAGTACGACGCCGAGAACCGGTTCCGACTCAACGTCAGAGAATCAAGTGAACGGACGGTGGCCGTTCGCGTGGCTCAGCTATCCTCGGGGACCAGCGTAGTGAAACCTCCCAACTGCCACATCTGCATACCGCCGCGATAGTAATACAGCTTTTCCGGCGGATAACCCAGTTCCAGCAGGGCTCGGATCGCAGTCGGCGACTGGCCGCACCAGGCGCCGTTGCAGAACAGCAGCAGCTCCTTGGCATCGGTGAAATCCCAATTGCCCTTTACCTGTCTGGCGCCGAACAGTTTCTCCCAGAACCCCACGGCGTCCTCTCCCGAGGTCGCCTTGACGTTAAACAGCTTCATCGCCTCATCCAGTTTCGCCGGGTCGCCCTTCTCCCTGTCGAACACGGTAAAAGGCACACTCACCGAACCGGGAATCGTACCCTTCTTGTGCCAGGAAGGAACGCGCGCATCCACGATCAGCCCCGTACCGGAAGAATACTGATAGCGCATGAAATTGATCACCTCCACCTCGCCAACGGTGGCCACGCCCGGGGCCACCTCCATCGGTTGAAAGCAGAACGGCGGGCACTTGCGGGAGGTCTTGGTGAAGCCGCCGACCAGTTTGTGTTCTTGATCCTGTATACGCATCACCCGGACCTGCTTACCCTGGTACTGGACGGTGATAAAGGGGATGTTTGCGGTGATTTTGACCTCGATGTCCGCGGCGATTGCACTACCGCTTATCAGTGCCGACAGATACATGCAGGCCATAGCCGAAATGATGCTTTTCACGATCAAAGTCTCCTATAGGGTTCGACTCGCAATGTCCGGCCCGAACTCAGGCACACACGGGGTGGGCAATCACCGTGAACGACCACGGGAACGTTTCAGGACTTCCAGTGAAACCTTGCTGATACTCAAGGTTTCGCGGTAGATCTCGAGTACCTCCTCCTGATCACCCGGATCCAGACCTGAATACAATCTGGCAGTCGTCGGCATCTTTTCCTTCAGTGCTTCCTGCAGGTCCTCGCTCGAAACTTGTTGCACCGATGTCTCATCCACGAAGGCACCGCCTTCCTCCACCTCTTCCGTCAAGGCATCCAGGTAGTCGTCTCCGGAGACCGGCATGCTGGTCGCGATCGCCAGCCCTGCCCCCAGCAGCATGAAACGCCAGCGTCCGTATTGATCTGTGCTTAACGGCATTTTCCCTCCATTCTCAATGGAAGTCCGGCATTCGTACTTGGTCTGTAGGGCGCCCGCACACGGCCGCGGGAATGGATGATCGTCTTGACTGGGGGAGCCTGTGTGGCGTCAACGCTTCAGCGAGAGTGTCCGGACTCGCTACGCACCGCCTGTCGACGTCGTGATTCTGTAGTTGATTCACGCCTGCTTTCGACATCGCCATAGTGATTCGTCACCCGGTGTCGACAAAGGCGTTGGGACGCACAATAACAGGCAGGCTTCCCCGGCTAACCGAGTCGCGGAAGAATCCGATTCCGTCGTGCAGACAATTCAGATAGCCCACCCTGAATATAGTCGATAGTAGAAAAATTCCAATCTCAGAGGACCTGATCTCGGCCCCGCGGTCTACTTGTAGAGGTCTGGCGAAAGACCTCGGGAATTCAATCGGAGAGCAGACTGGCTCGCACGACACCCGGCTGTCACTCCTCCCGGAAACTGCCGCCGAACAATGCCGCCCTTTCACCGCGCCCGCCGGAAGGCGATCCCTGACGTCGCGATGCGTTCCGTGATTCGACGGGTTTGCGCCGGACAGGTTTCTTCGCGGCCTTTGACGAGGTGGGACCGGTACGGTTGAGATCCGCCCCGGAACCCTTGCCGGCGACAACGGATCCGCCGGCTGTTGACCTGCCCCGCCTCTGATCCCTGCCATATGCTTCCGGCTGTGAACGCCCCCCGCCAGACCTGCCGTTCTGAATCGGCTCCGCCGGTATGTCCGGATCCGGTTCGTAACCCTTCAGCACGACCCTGGGGATCTCACGCTTCAGCAGCCGTTCAATGTCGCGCAACAGCTTATGCTCATCGACGCACACCAGGGAGATCGCCTTGCCCTCGTTACCGGCGCGACCGGTGCGCCCAATGCGGTGCACATAGTCCTCCGGTACGTTGGGAAGTTCATAGTTCACCACGTGAGGCAGCTGATCGATGTCCAGTCCCCGCGCCGCAATATCGGTGGCGACCAGCACACGAATGTCCCCGCGCTTGAACCCGGCCAACGCACGGGTGCGCGCTGCCTGACTCTTGTTGCCATGGATAGCGGCCGCACTCAGGCCGTCCTGCTCCAGTTGCTTGGCCAGACGGTTGGCGCCGTGCTTGGTCCGCGTGAAGACCAGTACCTGGCGCCAGTTGCGCGACCCGATCCTGTGGCTCAGCAATTCCCGCTTGCGGTGCCTGTCAACCGGGTGCACGACCTGTTCGATACGCTCGGCGGCGGTATTGCGACGCGCCACCTCGATCAGTTCGGGACGGTTGAGCAGACGGTCGGCGAGTCGTTTGATCTCGTCCGAGAAAGTGGCGGAGAACAGCAGGTTCTGACGCGCCCCGTTCTCCGGCAGCAGTGCGAGCACCCTGCGGATATCGTGGATGAAGCCCATGTCCAGCATGCGGTCGGCCTCGTCGAGAACGAGGATCTCGATCCGCGAAAGGTCTACCGTCCCCTGACCCGCGTGGTCCAGCAGGCGGCCCGGCGTGGCCACCAGTATATCGACGCCGCGGCGAAGCGCCTCGAACTGCGGATTGATCTTGACCCCGCCGAAGATCACCGTCGATCGCAGTGGCAGATGGCGCCCGTAGGTCGCCACGCTGTCGCCGACCTGGGCCGCCAGCTCCCGCGTCGGGGTGAGGACCAGGGCCCGAACCGGGCGCCGGCCGTTCCTGTTCCTGATGGGGCCGGCGTTCAGACGCTGCAGCAACGGCAGCGTAAAACCGGCCGTCTTGCCGGTACCGGTCTGCGCGCCTCCCATCACGTCCCGGCCTTTGAGGATGGCGGGGATCGCCTTGCGCTGGATCGGTGTGGGTTGACTGTAACCCTGCTCGCGAACCGCGCGCAGGAGTTCGACCGAAAGGCCGAGGGAATCGAAGGACATTGAAATATATACTCTGCTCTTGCCGTCCCGGCGACGGCTTTACCGATACGCGCCGTGACGGACTGGATGGGGGGAATATTATGCAAGCGGGAGGCCCCTGCAGGGGCCGTACTGCTCAGCGGTATCTCCGGTGAGCCCTTAGGGTCCGGACGATGTGCACCAACCGGAGAGGCCGCAGTCTAACAGAATCCCGGCTACCCGTCTGTTTTCTTGTGCCTTTTCGGTTTGTGTCCGGTTTTCGTTCCCTTTCTTGCGGGTTGATCCAGTCGGGAGATCCCGAGTCGCTGGCCACACACCCAGGCCTTCCCGAGATCCCGATAGATGTCTTTCGGCATGCCCGCGGGAAGGTCGACCAGGCTGAAGTCCGTATGGATATCGATATGCCCGATGTACATGGCATCGATCCCCGCCTCGTTGGCGATGGCGCCGACGATATTGCCGGGCTTGACGTTGTGCTGATGCCCGACCTCGATGCGGAACCGTTCCATACCCCTGGCGGGCCGGGACATCGGTTTTTTCTCACGCGGCTTGCCACGTTCACTGCCTTGGCGGGGGCCATCCTTGACCTGGGCAGGCCTGTCCTTGTCCGGCTTCAGCAACCACTGCCGATCGCCGATGGAGATCTTCGCCAGCGCCGCGGCGATCTCCATCGCCGGGACATCGTGCTCGCGCTGATACTGTTCCAGCAGGCCCTGCAGGAAATCCAGTTCGCCGGCGGCAAGCGTATCGCTGATGCCCTGTTTGAAATCGGCGATACGCTTGTTGTTGACCATCTCGGTCGACGGCAATTCCAGCGGCTCGATCTTCTGCCGCGTCGCCTTCTCGATGGCATGGAGCAATCGCCGTTCCCGCGGTGCGACGAACAGGATGGCGTCACCCGACCTGCCTGCCCGACCGGTGCGACCGATACGATGGATATAGGCCTCGGTGTCATACGGAATATCGTAGTTGACCACATGGCTGATTCGTTGCACGTCCAGCCCCCGGGCGGCAACATCGGTGGCGACCAGGATTTCGAGTGAGCCCCGCTTCAGACGTTCGACCGTCTGCTCGCGGTGTTTCTGGGGCATATCGCCGTTCAGCGCCGCTGCCGCGTATCCCCGGGCCTCCAGCCGCTCGGCCAGTTCCGTCGTGGCCGAGCGGGTACGGACGAACATCAGCAGGGCGTCGAAGGGCTCCACCTCCAGGATCCTCGTCAGTGCATCGAGCTTGTGCACCCCGCTGACCATCCAGTAGCGCTGACGAATGGTGTCGGCTGCAGCGCTGCGCGCCTCGATAGCGATCTCTCTTGGGTCGCGTAGATGACGCCGGGCGATGCGCCGGATCTCTTTCGGCATGGTCGCCGAAAACAGCGCCGTCTGTCGTTGCTCGGGCGTCTGTTCCAGGATCCACTCGACATCGTCGATGAATCCCATTCTCAGCATCTCGTCGGCCTCGTCCAGCACCAGCGCCTGCAGGGCATCCAGGCTGAGTGTGCCCCTGCGCATGTGATCCATCACCCTGCCCGGCGTCCCCACAACGACATGTACACCCCGCTTGAGGTGACGGATCTGTCCGCCGTAATCCTGACCGCCGTAGATCGGCAACACATGGAACCCTCTAATGTGCGAGGCATAACGCTGGAAGGCCTCGGCCACCTGTATCGCCAGTTCCCGCGTCGGCGTAAGAACCATCACCTGGACCTGCCGCCGATCGACGGACAACCTCGAGAGCAGGGGCAAGGCGAAGGCAGCGGTCTTGCCGGTGCCGGTGGGGGCATGTCCCAGCAGGTCCAGTCCTTCCAGCAGAGGGGGAATGGTCTGCGCCTGGATCGGCGAGGGGTCTTCGTAGCCGACCTCATCGAGCGCGGCCAGCAATGTGTCGGGCAGCTTCAGACCGCTGAAGCCCGGGGTGGAGAGATTGGCATTCGACATCGATAATTCCTGGTGGGCGGCGTGCCCGGGTCACGGGCATCACCGGTAGCGCAGTATACTGCCCTCCTACCGGTCGCGCCTTCAACAAACGGACAGACCACTGTGCAGAGCCAGAAGCACCATGCCAATCCCGTCGCCATGGCCGTAACCAGGGGAAACGGACAGATCCGCCAGGTCAACAGATACATGGAGACCCTGTTCGGGTACTCGGACAACGAGCTGGTCGGCGTGTCGTTTTTTGACTTGATCCACAGGGACGACCGCCACCGTTACAGTCGGCTTTGTGAGGCCAGTCGCGATGGACCGCTCGAGCGGCAAGAGGATACCGGTGTTGAGGTCCTTGCGTTACGCAGGGACGGGAGCGAGATCCGTATTCTCATCAACGCGCTTGCCCTTGAGACAGCCGAAGGTCCTCTCTTTGTGCATGCAGTCAGGGAGCTTTCCGACAGAATGGCAGCGGGAGATAAAACACGGAATTCGATGCGCTCCCACATCGAAGCGAAAACGGCAGCAAACGAAGTTTCCAGGCATTCCGGGAACGAGCTGGAAACGATACTCAACAACGTGCCGACCTACATCTTCTATAAAGATACAAACAACACCATTCTCAGGGCCAACAAGGCCGCCGCCGATTCCCTCGGTATGACACCGGACGAGATGAAGGGCCGCCCCAGTCACCAATTCTACCCCGAACACGCCGATCGCTATTACGCGGACGACCTGGAGGTCATCCAATCCGGCAGACCGAAGATGGGAATCGTGGAGCCCCTCAAAGTCAGTCGCAATCAAATCCGGTGGATCGAGACCAGCAAGATTCCGATACGCAATGACAGCGGAGAGGTCACCGGCATTCTGGTGCTTGGCTCGGATATCACGCAGCGCAAGCTGGCGGAGCAGACCCTGCGCAAAGCGAAGGACGAGGCCGAGCAGGCGAACACGGCCAAGTCACGATTTCTCGCTGCCGCGAGTCACGACCTGCGGCAACCGTTGCAGGCAATCAGCCTGCTGACGGCGTCGTTGTCCAAAAAGCTTGACGATCCACGGACGCAAGAGAATCTGCATGAACTGAAGAGCGCCGTTATCGCCATGCGCGATCTCCTGGATACCTACCTGGATATCAGCAAACTGGATAGCGGCATCATTCAGCCAGAGATCACTGACTGTCGGATTGAGGCGCTGTTCAACAGCATGCGACTCCATTTCCAACGACAGGCGAAAGAAAAGGGGATCATCCTGCGAGTAATTCCCCGCACTGCAATGGTTCGTAGCGATCCCACCTTGCTGGAACAACTCGTACGGAACTTCGTTGACAACGCGATACGGTACACCCCTTCCGGAAAGGTATTGCTTGGGTGTCGCCGTCGCGGATCAAGTGTGCGCATCGAGGTCTGGGACACCGGAGTCGGGATTCCAGACGATCAACTCGAGAGGATCTTCGAGGACTTCTATCAACTCGACAATCCTGCCCGTGACCGGCGCAAGGGTCTGGGACTGGGATTGGCGATATCGAAACGCGTTGCGAACCAGCTTAACCACAAGATCGATGTCCGTTCGCGGCTGGACAAAGGTTCCTGTTTCAGCATCGAGGTGCCCGTCGCGCACGTTTCCGGAAAACGCCGGGACAAGCGTGAATCCCGACCACAAATGGCTCATCGGGAGAACCTGCAGGTCTTGCTGGTTGATGATGACCCGGCGGTGCGGAACTCTACCCGCCTGTTCCTGGAGGTCTGTGGTTTCAGGGTTGATACCGCCGCTTGCGGACCGGACGCGTTGGCTCGAATGTCATCGAACCCGAACCAGCCGGACATTATCGTCGCTGACTATCTTCTGCCGCAGGGGGATACCGGAGATCGGGTGATTCAGAAGGTTCGCCGCAAGGCCGGCCGTGAGATTCCCGCCATACTGCTCACCGGAGACGTCGCTCACATGCAGCCGAACCACCCGGGGCTGAATCGCTGCCGGTTCCTGTTCAAACCCGTCGACCCCGATGATCTGGTACGCCTGATCAATCAATCCTGCTGATCGTCGATGCGGCCCGTCGCAGGCCTCGCTCCAGCGGCGTTCGGAATCGACTCATGCAGGGCAATCGCCTAAATGTCCGCCAGCGACCTTCTGACCGGAATACGAAACCGGTATAAATGCACGCATCCTAACCTTCTGCCGGCGGTATTGTGCGGTGGGTCCACCCGACAATCTACTCCGGTTTCACGGCTCCCGCTTGTACGGCGACGGCTCCCGGACGATCCTCCCCGGTTACGGGATGCCCGGGAAACTTCCGTATTTCTTCCCGGTTCATCGCGAACTTCCAATGCTGGAACACCGGATGCTCCCGATAGGCCTTGTCCGCGACGTATCGCAACACGCCGGCAAGACGGAAGAATTGAATCACGGAGTCGACTCGGAAGACCTCTTTCCCATCGAGATCGAAAAAGATCAGCGTCGGCGTGTAGAAGAGTTTCAGTTCCGCGGCCCACAGTGCTGGCGTCACACGGCGTCCATCCGGCGTCAGCACCGGAGTACGCCGGTCGCGCACATTCAACTGTGCAACATCGAAAACTTTCAGCCGTCTGCGCACCACGGGATCCTGCAGCGGTTCACTGTGCAGCACGTCGCAGGCGTGGCATGCTGGCTGTTCAAAGAACACGGCCAGTGGCTGACTGGCCGGGAAATGTCGGCGATCCAGTGCAAAGGGAGGGCTCATGAACAAGGGGTCGCCGTTCAGAGCCTCATCGTCGAACAAGGGTGGGGGATTGGCCTGTGCCAGGTAGTCACCAAACGGCATGGTCTGGTAATGACCATCGGCCACATATTCCAGCGCGGCCCTGATCTCGTAGGCGGGATAGAATCCCCGCAAGCTCAGCGCCTTCTGACGATCCCTGCCGAAGAATATCAGTGTCGGCGTGAACTGCGCGTCCTCGCGAATGGAGTATTCCTTCGCCGTGAGCGTCTCTCCATCCGGGGCTGTCAGCTCCCGAACGTCGTGTATGCTCAGACCCACCACGTCGAAGTGACGGATCAGATACTCGACGAGATCGACCCGGGCCAGCGGTTTTTCCATAAGCGCCTTGCAGTAGGCGCAATGCGCCTGGCCGAAATAGACGATCAGCCCGGACTTTCCATTCTCGAGCGCCTCGTCCAGGTCCTCGTCCAGGTTGAGAAAGCTCTGCTTGAACCACTCGGGGAGACTACCGTCGTAGTCGGTGGGACGGTCATCGAAAGAATAGATTTTTTCCGTATCCTCGGTTGTCGCCGAAGCGCTCCCGAGGGGAAAACACTGCAAGGCCATCAAGGCCAGTACCTCGATGAATACACCTCGATTCATCCGTCGTTGCCCCTGCTTTCAGTTGGCTTGGCGAACGGGAAAACGGACCCGCCTGGCCAGGTCTGCACGATCACCCGCCGCTTTGTCGCCGAACACTTTCGATCGCCTTGTCCCGACGCCAGCGCTGTAACTGGGCGTCCTTCGTGTAGGCACGCTCGAGCACCAGTTGCAGGGTTCCCTCCATGCGAAAGCGTTGCGTTTCCGAATCGAGTCGCATGACCTCCCTGCCCCGCTCGTCGAAGAAGAGGACGGCCGGAAGGTAACTGAGATCCAGCCGTCGATACCAACCCCTTGGCGTTTCCTTTTCGCCACCCGGCGTAACGACACGCCCGTCTTCATCACCGGCGTCCAGTTGAACGGCCTCGAACTCACCGATCAGTCTGCGGACCGACCTGTCCTGCATTACGCGACGGTGGAACCGCTCACAGGCATCGCACCCCGGGTGCTCGAAGACGACGAGCAGGGGCCTTTGCGCCGGCATGATGCTGCGATCGAGCATGTAGGGCGGCCTCGTGAACAGTTCATCCGCGATGATGGGACGGTTGCCGCGGTCGATTCGGGATGAAGACGCCGCCAGGTAATCCCGAAAATGCTGGTTCAGGTAGGCACGGGTCTCGAGGTAGTCCAGCACCCGGCGAAACCGCTCGGGCGGGTAGTAGCCGACGATCCGCAACAGGACACGACCCTCTTCGCCCAGAAAGATCAGGGTGGGGGTAAAGCTCGCTCGGTTCAACGTCACGAACTCCTTCATGCGCACCTGCTCGCCCTCCACGGTTGTCAGTTCGCTGTCATCGAATATATCGAGTCCAATGACGTCGAAGCCGGCTGTCAGGCGACTGCGGATCTCAGGATCCTCGAGCGAGCGGTCCATAAAGGCCTTGCAGTAGCTGCACCGTGAGGCGCTGATGAAAAGCGCGATGCCCTGTTTGCCTGCGTCGATCGCATCGGCGAGATCCTCCCGCAGATCCAGAAAGCTGGTCTTGAACCACTCGGGAAACGTCACATCGACGAATACGTCCTCTGCAAAATCGGCACCGGATTTGCCGGAGGCCGGTACTGTCCGTGCATTGTCCAATTGTGCTTCGAGCCGCGCGGCAAGCGCACGATGGCCCCCGCGCAATGCCCAGTCTCTCACCGAGGCCCCCTGATAATCCTTCATGTCCAGTCGCGCCCCGGCACCGCGAAGCATCTTAGTGCTGTCTTCCCGCCCCGCCGCGGCCGCAAGCATCAGGGGCGTGACACCACCGGTATCCTGCGCATTGGGATTCGCGCCCGCCTCGAGCAGCAGCTTGATAATATCGGGATCCCCCCTCACCGCCAGGTGCAGGGACGTCTCACCAGACCGGTTCCTGCGATCAGGGTCCGCGCCGGCGTCCAGCAACACCTCGACGGAGCCTACACGGCGTTCCCTGACGGCCAACATCAGCGGGCTTTCGCCGGTAGGGTCGTGCCGTTCCTGAGCGGTATGCTCCAGGAGCGCCGCATCCCCCGCCGCTGCAAACTGTCCCGCACGGCCGGCGTCCGGAACCGGGTCCGCAAGCGCATCCGTCACCGGCAACGGGACCAGAAAGCACGTGATCGCTATCGCGCTGACTGCGCGCGAATCAATTCCCAGGCGGAGGAAACGGGTTGCGACGGCTATCGAATCACGCATGTGTGACCTCTGTCTGTGCCGGACTCGTGAGTGTTCCCCATCCATCGGCGGATTCCCAAGCCACGACTTGGATCGAGCCAGTGCCGGCTCAACATAGTCAGCAGCGCGGCGCAGATTGAGAAAATTGGGCCTGTAGTTTTCATGCTAGTCTCATCGGTGAGCCGTCTTCCGTGACGGCCCCAAGCCTGAAGCAACCTCTCACCGACTATGAAAGCGCAACTCGCCTCAGTTGTCCCCACGAAACCCTCGCGTTTCTCCGTTGTTTTACTTTCGAACGGAAGATCAACAGCTTAGGAGACCTGTCCGGCATGGAAGACAGCGACCAGATCAGGTCACTGACGGATCGCCCTCCGTTTTTCCTGGGGGAAGCCCGGGTCGATCCACCGGTGTTGCGGATCGCGCGCGACGGGAAAAACCAGCGGGTCGAGGCAAAGGTCATGCAGGTCCTGCTAGCACTGGCAAGCGAGCCAGGGCGCGTGGTCTCGCGTCAGGAACTCGAGAACGAGATCTGGCCGGGGCGGATCGTGACCGAGAATTCGGTGACCAATACGGTCGCAAAGCTGCGCAAGGCCCTGGACGACAATCCACGCAAGCCCCGGGTCATCGAAACCATCGCCAAGAGGGGCTACCGCCTGCAGATCGACCCAGTGCCGATCGACGCAAACGTGGCACCCGGGATTTCCCGGGTGACAGAAAAATTCGGCAGCTTGCGGCGACGGCGGCTTTTACTTTTTCTACCCCTGATTGCGGCCGCGTTCGTCGCCGCCGTGTACACCTGGCGATCGGCGGACGAACCCGTGACGACCCGTCCCGGGGAAGACGCAGGCGCACCCATTGCCGTCATACCCTTCGATGTGCTGAGTGAGGACGGATCGCAGGCCTATTTCGCCAAGGGGATCACACTGGACCTGATCGCCGAACTGTCGCGCCTGCCGGGCTTGCTGGTGATCGCACCCGGGAGCGTCTTCGGTTACCGCGACGTTGACGCCGACGATCGTGCGATCGCCTCGGAACTCGGCGTGCATTACCTGATTCGCGGTGCGGTTCAGCGCATGGACGACCAGGTGAGGATCAACGCCCGGTTGATCGAAGCGTCGAGTGGCCGGACCTTGTGGGGCAAACGATTCGTCGGCGATACCGGAAAGCTGTTCGAGATGCAGGACGAGGTCGTCGAGGGCATCTCGACGGCCCTTCGCACGAGGCTGGCCACGCCCGTATTGCCGCTCGCACGCAGTGGCGCGACCCGAAGCATCGCCGCCTACGACGAGTTCCTGCGGGGCCAGGATCGTTATGGACGACGCACCCCCGAGGACAATCGCGTCGCCATGGCACACTTCGAGCAGGCCATCGCGCTGGATCCCGGTTACGCGCGTGCCTATGCCGGTCTGGCGCTCGCCTGGTCGCGTCTGGGGATCGACGGCTGGACCAGCGATGCGGAGGGTGCCTTATCCAGGGCGGCGGAATTCGCGGACAAGGCGGCCTCGATCGACGCAACAGTGCCGCAGATCCACTTCGTGCGCGCCCAGGTGGCACTCTTCCGGGGGCAGCACGATCGTGCTGCCGAGGCGGCGGCGACCGCAATCGAACTGGACCCCAACTATGCCGACGCCTATGCCCTGCTTGCCTGGATCCTTCACTATGCGGGCCGGCCGGACCAGGCGCGGCCGGTGCTGAGTGAAGCATTGCGACGAAACCCCGCCTCGTCCGCCTCTTATGGCGAAATCGCCGGCGAGATCGATTTCGCGACGGGGCAATACCGCGAGGCAGCGCGGGAATTCGAAGCGGCCCTGGAGCGAAATCCGGCGCACGCGCGGGCGCGCCTGTGGCTGGCGGCAACCTGGATCAAACTGGGACGGGAGGAGGACGCCGCGTGGGAAGTGCAGGAGCTGCTCGCAATCAATCCCGACTTTTCCCTGTCGCGGCTGCTGTTTGCCTTCCCGCTCAAGGACCCCCATCAGCGCGATTCGCTGACCGGGGCGCTGGCCGAACTGGGGCTCCCGGAGTGATCCGGAAAGAAATCCGGCTGGGAACGTTTACTGCTCTTCGCCGACGGGAGGCGCCTCTTCAACAACGCCATTCGCTTCGGCGCACTGGAATATCGACGGCATATTCAGCAGGTTGCGCAATTCCGCCATGAACTCGTTCCACACCGTTACGTGTCGTCATTCAGCATACCGGAGAACTCCGGCAGTCCCAGATCGAGTGCCGGGAAAGACGGCGGGGCCGGGAACACTGCCTGGATCGGGCCGAGCACCTTGTTGATAACCGGGTCGAGGATTGAAAAGGCAAGGTCCTCGAGTTTCGACAGACCGATAAAGTCTTTTCCGGCCTGAACGAGCCCCAGCACATCGTTCACCGAATAACACGGGACGCCGGGAATCCCCGTGCAGACCTGTCGGGCCAACGCGGCCTCGATCTCCCGTATCGAAAATTCCGCGAACGCCGGGCATATCAGGCAGCCGACCAGGAGGAAGGCGATCAAACAGAGGGCGTTGATACGGTCCACGTCGTAGCTCCGAAGTGTGGGAAATTCTGTATTCCCACGTTGCACGAACCGCGCCAGAGCCAGAGTCTTCAGAATCAACGCTAAATAACAGCAGGTTAATGACGCTTGAGAAAACGATTCATGGGATGCTCGAAATGAATAGTATGCGATTATCCGACAAATATCGAATTGATTGATACCAATGCAAACGAACCCTTCTTACGACGCGTTCTGGGAGCCTGCAACGCGCGGGGCTTGTCCGCGAGCCAGATAGCGGGTGGTCCCGGAGACCAGCAAAGGGTTGTCCCGGCAGAAGCTCCTATGGACCTGCGGTCCTCCAGCTCGACGTTCTGTTTTACACGAATCACCGTTTTCGATACCTTACCTTTGCTCGTCGAAAAAGACTTTTTGTGGCGCACCCTTTCGCCACAAGGTGAGAAAAGAACCTGCCCAACAGCGATAAATCCATGAAAGCGGGACTGCCAGACACACCAGACATTGATTGAAGAACATCATTTTGAAGAGGAGCATTCAGATGGCTACAAGACTGGAGAAGGAAGAGTATTTGTACAGGCGGGCGATCGATATTATTGAGTCAGCGGATACGGATACCGAAAAGGAGGATTTGTTATTCGAGGAAGTATGGGAACCATTGGCGGTGTTGTATAAAGATCGCATCAAGACCGCAAAAGTAGAGGCGGAATAGAAGCGATAACATCTAGCGTTACCCGGGAACAGGGAAAAGGTTTGGCCGGCGGACCGGAACGAACCAGACAAAAGAATTCCGCCGATGTTTATCCGCGAGCACGGAACCTCAATGGCAAAATGCGGTAGGCGCCGAAGCCCTGATCGGCGTGCTGAACGCTGTTTACGAAGGCGCCCTGGTGATACAGCGAGCAGGCGAGCAGCTCGTGGGCTTCGATCACGCCACTCTGCCGATGGTCCCTCAGACGGGACAGGCAGTCCTCCAATACCGACTGGGTCTTCGGGTATTCACCACGAATCTCGTGGAGTACGTCGACCCCGTAGCGTACGGAGAACCGGCTGGCCTCGTCGCCAAGACGCTCGTAGAGCTCGCTTGCCCGCAGATAGGACGCCTCGGCCTGAGGCGCCTTCCAACCCTGCGTGGCGATGGTCGCCGGCGCGAGCATGGCATGCGGGTCGGCCTCCAGGCGCATGCGTTCCTTGTGCTTCGGGAGCCCGGACAACAGCTCAAGCGCCTGTTCCATGGGCAATCGCCTCCTTGTGGGCACTGAGCCGGAATCCCTGCTCGGCCGCCAGTTTGAGATATTGAACCGCCCTCGCCGAATCGCGGCCGCGCACGAAGTGCAGCGCGAGCTCCGCGGCGTGCTCCGTTGCGACCTCACCCTACCCGGTCTCGAATCGCTCCGCGACCCTGTAGTGCATCCGCGTCCGCTTCGCTGGAGAAATCCGCCCGTAGATTACGTCCTGATAGAGGTTATGCGTAAATGAGAAACTCGCGGTTTCCGTACCGTCTGCCCAATGCTCGGGGCTCCCGGGCGACAGGCAGATACCCCTGTGGGCAAGTTCCGCCAGCTCGTCGTCAGCCGTCTCGATTTCGACCCCGAGAACCGCCGCCGCCTCGAGAACGTCCTGCGCCCGGTCCGGTAGCAGCTCGATCTGTCGTTTCAGGGCGAGGCGCAAGGATTCCGGCACACCGGCGGACAGGGCCTCCAGCGGTCCCACCAGCTCGATGCGATCATCCCGCTCCTTCAGTCGCCCCTCCGAGAACCAGTACGCGACAACGTTCTCCATGAACAGGGGATTACCGCCGGCCCGCAGGTGCAGCCAGCAGGTCGAGGTGGTCGATTGTCGACCCGTCGCTCCACGGCAGATCCTCGAGCTAGAGCACCAGGGGACGGTCCGCTGAGAGCGACTCCAGCGCCCCGACCATCTCGCGCAGCATCCGCAATCTGGCGCTGCTCGGGGCCTTCGCCATCCAGCACAGCGCGATGGCCCGCCCGGCCTTCAAGCGCTGGTGAACACGCATCGTGCCGAATCCGGCCGAGTGCAGCACCTACACCTTCAGAGGACCTGATCTCGGCCCTGCGGTCTTCTTGTAAGGGCCTGGCGAAAAACCTCGGGAATTCAATCGGAAGCAAGCCAACTGCGGCGATTCTGCCGAGCAGCCTTTGGCGGAGGCTTGGATTTTGCGAAGATACCGGT